>JAQVEY010000111.1 GCA_028697515.1 Bacteroidales bacterium
GGTCTACATTGGCTTTTGAAACAGAGCTTGCTTATACAGAAACAGATCCTGCTAATGGAAATGCTTTAATCGCAGAAGGAGTGTCTGATACGATAACATTTGCAATAAATAATGATCTTAATATTACTTATCCATGTTATGAATGGGACTCTATGGAAGTTTATGATGTAACCTATAATATAACCAGCGGATTTTCAAATCACACTTGGGACTCAATTGCATTTGATTTTATTCTTGAGGCTATTTTCTTCTCGGTTACCATACCAACTGGAGGTATATTTCCTATAGCTGAGATGCCCGAGTTTTGTTTGCCAGAAATAAATGTCGACAATGCTGATTTAGGGATGAATCTTACAGTTACCTCATGTTCTCCAGCATATCCTGTTCCTCAGGTTAATATGGGAGATTATTTAGGCGATGATCAACAAAAAGGAGGAGGCTCAGAAACGAAAGACATTGAGTTTTGTTTTCCAACCAATTGTGAACCTTTAATATCTGAGACATTTCCATTAGGATATATTCCTTTAACATGGTATGACGAAGAATGGGACCTTCAAGGTTTTGTTCAGGATACTGTATTTCCTGGAACATGGTTATTCCCATTGCCCGAACTAGATATTGAAATTACCGGTCAGGATGTTGTATGTTTTGGTGATACTTCAGGAGTAATCACAGTAACAGCAATAAATAGCTCGGGAGATTTTACATTTGAATATTCATGGGGTTCTGTAAATACACACATGGATCCTGTAGATTATATAACCGTACCATCTGGATATTACTTTGTTACATTAACAGACGTTTATGGATGTCAGGTATTTGGTGAAATGAATATTGCTGATGATAATCCACCATTATTGTCAAATTTATATGCAGATGATGTATTGTGTGCAGGCGAACCGACAGGTAATTTATATGCTTATGTTACAGGAGGTGTTCCACCTTACTCCTACGATTGGCAACCAAGTGGAAGTACAGAACAAAATCCTGTAGGCGTATATGCTGGTATGCATTATTTAACCATAACAGATGCGGTTGGTTGTGAACATGAAGATTCTGTATTTATTGACGAGCCGGATGCTCCATTATCTTTAACAGCAGAAACAGGAATGGTATCATGCTACGGTTATTATGACGGATTTATTGATATAACTGCAGCTGGTGGTACTCCCCCTTATTACTATATTTGGTCTAATAGTATGCAGGTTCAGGATCAGATCAATATACCGGCAGGTACTTATATAGTTACTGTGATTGATTCTCACCAATGCGATCTTATAGAAACATTTGTGATTACCCAACCAGAACCACTTGAATTGGCTACTTATACTCAAGACGTTTTATGTTATGGGGAAAATACTGGAAGTGTTGATTTAGTGGTAACAGGAGGAACCCCACCTTATACTTATGAATGGAGCAACGGTGCTGGTTCTCAGGATTTATGGGATATTTTTGCCGGAATATACATTGTTACAGTAACAGATTCACACAACTGTGTAAATTATACAATGGTTCAAATTTTACAACCCGATTTGCCTCTTCATGGCGATATAACACCTACTCATGTCAGATGTTTTGGAGAAGGTAATGGTGTGGCCGATCTAAATGTATTTGGTGGTACTCCTCCATATTATTTTAGTTGGAGTAACGGAGAGATTAGTGAAGACATCTTTGATTTAGTACCGGGTATTTATAGTGTTACAATAAACGATGCACATAATTGTTTAGCTTATGATACGGTGCAGATTTTCCAACCAGATGCTCCAATGGCAGGAATGATTAGTGGAACACATAATACTTGTAATGGAGATGAGAATGGCAATGTATATATTACTGTGACAGGTGGAAGACCCCCATACAATTTTGAATGGTCTAACGGAAGTTGGCAGGAAGATTTAATAGGAGTCCCTGCAGGTAATTATACCGTAACTGCAACGGATCAAAGTTTTTGTCATTATTCTATGACATTTGAAGTTACAGAACCCGAACCATTTTATATTCAGGCTATGGATGATCCTACAATTTGTCATGGTATGAGTACCGAAATCGGCATTGGTATTATTTCCGGATCGGTACCTCCATATACTATTGTTTGGAGCAATAGTGATAATGGCATGACCACAACAGTTAATCCACTGGAAACAACAGTATTTTCTGCTCACGTTGTCGATGCTATGAATTGTGTAAGTCAGGATATTGAAATAACAGTTAATGTTCTTAAACCATTAATAATGGAAGTTTCTACTCCAGAAGATTCTGTTTGCCCAGGAACTCTTGTAAATTTTGATGTGATGATTGATGGTGGAGGACTGTCAGGGGATGAAGTTTTTGTAAATGATTCATTAATGACATTGCCTATTTCTATGGAAGTTTATAATGATACCATTTTTAATTTCCTCGTTTATGACGAATGTCATTTTGATAGCGTTTTAATTTCATTGCCGGTTTATACTTATCCACTACCGCCTGTTTCAATAAGTGCAGACAGAACAAATGGATGTACCCCACTAACTGTTCAGTTCCATGAAAACAGTCCCGATATTGGACAAAGATATATTTGGAATTTTGATGACGGTGATTTTGAAAATTTATCTTTTGATAAACATCCTTTGCATACCTTTAATAATGCAAGAACATATCATGTGAGACTCGAAATTACATCTGTAGAGGGTTGTATTACTGACACATCAATTGGAATAGTAGTATTTCCAATACCTGAAGCAGAATTTAGGGCAAATATTACTAATATAACTTTGGCTAATCCTTTAGTTTATTTTACAAATTATACAGATGGCGGTTTTTGGTTTAATTGGAATTTTGGAGATGGAACATTCTCTACAGAGACAAATCCAAGTCATGAATTTACAATGCCTGGGACATTCCATGTAAATATGGAAACCACTTCATTATATGGTTGTAAAGATTCAACAGGAGTTGATATATATGTTTCAAATGAATTAGCATTGTATGCTCCAACAGCATTTACACCAAATCATGATAATCTTAATGAAACCTTTAAGGTTTTTGCAGATGGTATAGATCCAACTACTTATATAATGGTGATATATAACAGATGGGGAGAGCGAGTATTTGAATCAGAAAATTATGAAGAAGAATGGGATGGGAAATATGGTAATTTGGATTGTAGCGATGGACTTTATGTCTGGGTTATAAGCTTTACCGATAAGTATGGAAACGAACATTCTTATAGCGGAAATGTTACTCTAATAAGATAGCCCTCTTGAGTTAACAATCAAAGCACTGTATTTATATTTTTTATATTTACAGTGCTTTTTTTATTTTTGTAAAAACTTTAATTATGGAAAATAATTTACCACTCATTCAGAATGCTGATTTAAAGGGAAAGATCGTTTTGGTCAGAGTTGATCACAATGTAGTTAAATCAGGAATTATTCACGATCCTTATCGTATTGATGCAACATTTGGTACGCTTTTTTATATTTTGGCAAAAGGCGGTAAAGTCATTCTTATGACTCATGTTGGAAGACCAAAAGACAAAGCAACAAATACTATCAGTATTAATGCAAAATCTTCAGTTCAACCAATAGTTGAATATTTAAAGGAGAAATTGCACATTACAATAGAGGTCCCTGAATTTTACTCGCATCAGGATCAGGGATATTTAAGCATTGAAACAAATATAAATCATGCCATAAAGAGATTAAAAAACTCTGAAATAGATGCTATTTACTTACCAAACACCAGATGGTTTAAGGGCGAAGAAGCAAAAGGAGATGAGCAAGACAGATTTGCTAATCAGTTGGCAGGCTTAGCTGACGTTTATGTAAATGATGCTTTTGGTAGTTGGCAAGCACACGCTTCGACAGTAGGAATAAATAAATATTTGCCATCCTATGCCGGATTTCTTATGCAAAAAGAAATAAAAAATTTAGAAAGGCTCTACAAAGCTGAACAACCATTTTTAGCTGTGGTTGCGGGTAGCAAATTTGATACAAAAATAGAACCTCTTTATGCACTTATTAAGAGGGCAGACAAACTCGTTTTGGGAGGAGTAATGTATAATGCATATCTGTGTGCAAAATATGATATTTCAATTAAAGGAGTTGACGATAACGATAAAAAGCTAGCAAAAGAGTTTTATGAATTCTCAAAACAATATAAGGACAAAATTGTTGAATTACCTTATGTTATTGAATCTGACACATTAGATGGTAGGATAGAAGGAAAATATAGAACAATTGATATACGCTGTATAAAATCAGGAGACCAGTTGAATTATGTACTCGATGTTGCTTCAGAATCATTTGATTTAGATGAAGTAAAAGATGTTTTTCATTCTGCAAAAACTGTTTTTGTTAATGCGGTTATGGGCTTTACGCCGCATTTTAACGAGGGAACCATTGCGTTAGACACACTTATTGACGAAAATCCAGAGGCAGTAAAACTATATGGGGGTGGAGATACAATGCAAGAACTGAAAAGGCTGCTTCCAGGTTTATATATTATGGCTCTTGATAGTCCTAAATATTATATATTTACAGGAGGAGGAGCGGTTCTAAAAGCTATTGAGCAGGGGACACATTTGGGAATTGCACCTATTGAAGAACTTATTAAAAGAAGCCAAAAGTAAAATTTTAAGATATAATTTTAATAGCTTTGTAATTAAATATTAATGATGGATAATTTCTTGAGAGCAGATTCAGAAAACTTATCAAATGTAGATAAGGAGATTGAAAAAATATTGCGACCACTTGAATTTGATGATTTTAGTGGACAGGAAAACATCGTTGATAATCTTAAGATTTTTGTTAAAGCTGCTAATATGCGTGATGAAGCATTAGATCACGTTTTGCTTCATGGCCCTCCTGGCTTGGGAAAAACTACTCTAGCAAATATAATTGCAAATGAACTTCAGGTAGGGTTTAAAATATCTTCAGGACCAGTATTGGATAAACCTGGGGATCTTGCAGGATTATTAACGAGTCTTGAAAAGAATGATGTCTTATTTATTGATGAAATACACAGGCTTAATCCTATAGTTGAAGAATATCTATATTCAGCTATGGAAGATTATCGTATTGATATAATGATTGACAAAGGACCTGCTGCACGTTCTGTTCAAATACCTCTGGAGCCATTTACACTAATTGGTGCAACAACTCGCTCAGGACTATTAACAAGCCCCCTAAGGGCAAGATTTGGAATAAATTGTCACCTTAATTATTATACAGCAGACATACTTCATAAAATTGTGATTAGAGCAGCGGGGATTTTGCACGTGCCAATTAATGGGGATGCGGCTGGAGAAATTGCAAGACGCAGCAGAGGAACGCCTCGTGTAGCTAATGCACTTTTACGTAGAGTTAGGGATTTTGCTCAGGTTATCGGAACTGGAACGATTGATTTAAAAATCGCAAAACATTCACTAGAGTCATTAAATATAGATAAATATGGACTTGATGAAATGGACAATAAGATACTTTTAACTATTGTAGATAAGTTTGCCGGAGGTCCGGTTGGACTTAAAACAATTGCAACAGCAGTTGGCGAAGATGAAGGAACAATAGAAGAGGTTTATGAACCATTTTTAATTATGGAAGGATTTATTAAACGGACTCCAAGGGGAAGAGAAGCAACAGAGAAAGCATATCGACACCTTAATAAAATAAATCCAGGAACACAACAAACATTGTTTTAATTAAAATATTAAGTATGAGAAAGTGTTTTGTTTTATTAGCATTTGTTTTAGCAATATTTATCAACGCATATTGCCAAAAATCACATAGTGACGTTATTGACGTTCTTGAATACTCAATTGTGCTGGACATTTCAGATATCGAAAATAGCTTTATTCAAGGTTATACAGATATTAGATTTCTACCCATTCAAGAAAATACTAGTATTATTTATTTAGATTTACAAAACTTAAATGTTGATTCTATTGTTTCAGAGGCATACCCGATAGAGTCATTTGATTATAACGATACATTGATTAGCATAAATCTAGAAACACCTATTTCACCTTCTGATGAGGTTACTTTTCGAGTTTATTATAATGGGAACCCCCAAATGGACCCATCAGGATGGGGAGGATTTTATTTTATGAGTGGGTATGCTTTTAATTTGGGAGTAGGCTTTGATGATGTTCCACACAATTATGGCAGAGTTTGGTTTCCTTGTAATGATGATTTTATAGACAGAGCAATTTATAATACAATAATCACAACAAAACCTGAGCATACGGCTGTTTGTGCAGGAGAACTTATTGAACTTACACAAGACCCTGAAAGCCTAAAAAAAACATATTTCTGGAGAATTGAAGAAACACTTCCAACCTATCTTGTGTCTGTTTCAGTAGGGAGTTACGTATTGTTAAGTCATATTTATCATGGAATTGAGCGAGATATTCCTGTAGAGTTTTATATTTATCCTGGAGATAGCGCCCGCACAGCTCAGTCCTTTGTAAATATTGACTCAGTTTTGTCTATCTATGAACATAAATTTGGTGCATACAAGTGGAATAGAGTTGGATTTGTTTCGGTTCCATTTAGTTCTGGAGCAATGGAACATGCTACTAATATTGCAATGGGAAGAGCATTTATTGATGGGACATTATCATATGAAGATCTGTTCTATCACGAACTTGCTCACATGTGGTTTGGAGATGCAATAACTTGTTCCTCTGCTGAGGATATGTGGATTAACGAGGGTTGGGCTACTTATTGTGAGACTGTTTATATGGAATTTTTAAAAGGTAAATCATATTCTTTGACCTATAGGAGAAAATATCATGAAACAGTTTTAAGATATTATCATATACAAGATGGTGGATTTCATGCTTTATTTCCTATGGATCAGAGTCTGACATATTCCCGTACAGTTTATGAAAAAGGTGCTAGTGTCGCCCATGCATTAAGAGGCTATTTAGGCGAAGATTTGTTTTTTGAAGCAATGACAGAATTTGTAAATCAGAATGCCTACAACTCAGTTTCATCTTATGATATGCGTGATTTTCTTACAAATTATACAGGAATAGACATGACTGACTTTTTTAATGATTGGGTTTTTACTGGAGGATTTGTTCATTATTCAATTGATTCTACTCAAATTGTTCAAAATGGTGAAAATTACGATGTAACTGTTTATATGAAACAAAAACTGAGAGGTCGTACTGAATTTGCAAATTCAAATAGGGTTGAAGTAAGTTTTATTGATGCCGATCTTAGTGTAGATACGCAATTGATGGAATTTGACGGAGAATTTGGGGTGCAGACTTTTACAGTACCCTTTAGTCCAATTATTACCCTTTGCGATTATAATGAAAGAATATCGGATGCAACAATAGACGAGACTAAATTTTTGACAACTGCAGGCACAAAGACTTATTCGTATAATTATTTTAAAGCAAGTGTACAGAATATTGTTGAAACAGATA
>JAQVEY010000112.1 GCA_028697515.1 Bacteroidales bacterium
TGGAATTACTTTAATATTCCATATTGTTCCACTACCAAGTAATTCACGAAAAAAAGCAACAATTACTAAAATGGAGCCATAACCTATTCCGTTTCCCAATCCATCAAAAAAACTTCGTTTAACACTATTTGACATGGCAAAAGCTTCAAGCCTTCCCATTACTATACAATTTGTAATTATCAAACCCACAAAAACAGATAATTGTTTACTAACATCAAATACAAAAGCTTTTAAAAACTGATCAACAACAATTACCAGAGTTGCAATTATGACTAGTTGTACAATAATTCTTATCCTATTTGGGATAGTATTTCTTAAGGCCGAAATAATGACATTTGACATAGCTATTACAAAAACAACACTAATTGACATAACAACAGCAGGTTGAAGCTTAACCGTAACGGCAAGAGCTGAACAAATTCCCAATACCTGAACTGTAATAGGATTGTTTTTATTTATAGGATCCGTAATTAATCTTAAATTCTTTTTCGAAAACATAATCTTATTTTTTATTTTTCTCAATATATCCCAAATATGCTGTCATACATGATTTAATCATATCTCTTAACCCATTTGATGTAATTGTCCCTCCTGAAACAGCATCTACAGCAAATGGATTTTCGCCGGCTCCTGATTTAACAACATCAATAGAAATGAAAATATCGTTTTGATCAAATAAAGTTTTATTCTTAAACTGATTTTGAAAATCCTGAGTTGAAATCTCTGCTCCTAATCCTGGCGTTTCAGACTTATGGTCAAAATAAACTCCGTAAACACTGTTCAAGTCATCGTTTAGAGCAATATAACCCCATATAGGTCCCCACAATCCTTTACCATATAAGGCAAAAAGATATTTATTACCTTCTTCAGTTGAACAAATATAAACCGGCCACAACTGCTCTTCTCCATTCTTCTTTAATTCTTTTTTCAAATCAATATTAAATGCATCAATATTAGCAACTTTATCGCCTTCTAAATTAACTGCGAAACTCTCAATAATATACTTATCATATAATTCTGTTGCATTTCTAGCATCTGATGGAATATTTAGTGCTGAAAGTATATTTTTTTTCTTTTCAATTTTAATATTTCTTTTCTGTGCAGGTTGTAATGAAATGGCTACAATAGTTAAAATTGTTGCAACAACTATTACCATTATAACCGAAAATAATAAAGTATATGTATTAGTGTTTCTGTTCATTTTAATAACTATTTATTTAAAACTCTCCTTAAACGTCTTTTTATATTCGAGTTTACAACCATATGGTCAATTAAAGGTGCAAAAACGTTCATGAACAATATTGCCAGCATCATTCCTTCGGGATAAGCAGGATTCAATACTCTAATTAATATTGCTAAAAAACCTATTAAAAAACCATAAATGTACTTTCCTTTATTAGTTTGGGCGGCTGTTACCGGATCAGTTGCCATAAAAACCAATCCAAACGCAAATCCACCCATAAGCAGATGTTCGAACCAAGGAACTTCCATAGCTGGATTTATAGCAAAAATGTTAAATAACAAACCCATAGTAATTCCCCCCAGTAGTGTTGAAAACATAATCCTCCAACTGCCAACACCTGTAAAAAGCAATAATCCAGCTCCAACCAGAATCGCTAAAACCGAAGTTTCTCCAACAGAACCCGGAATTGTACCAAGAAACATATCCCAATGAGTTATCTTCTCTCCTAGCCCGTTAATAAAAACTTTAGCACCGGTAGAGGCTTGCTCTAATAGTGTAGCTCCTGAAAAACCATCAATAATATTTTCACCTTTTATCATTCCGCTTACCCATACTTTGTCTCCAGACATCCAAGATGGGTATGCAAAAAACAAAAATGCCCTTGCTGTAAGAGCAGGATTTAAAATATTCATCCCTGTTCCACCGAATACTTCTTTTCCTATTATTACTGAAAAAGCAACTGCTAAAGCAAGCATCCACAATGGAATATCTGCCGGAACAATAAGCGGAATTAACATTCCTGTTACAAGAAAACCTTCATTTACCTCGTGTTTTCTTATCTGAGCAAAAGCAAATTCAATTCCTAATCCTACTACATAAGTAACAGCAACCAATGGAATAACTTTTTGAACCCCATACCATACCATTAACCAGAAATCATGAGATTGTCCTGTAGCAATAAAGTGCTGTAAGCCTGTATTATAAATCCCAAAAAGTAATGATGGAACGAGTGCTAAAACTACAATTATCATCAGCCTCTTCATGTCCATTGCATCACGAATATGAGCCCCTTTAGAAGTTACTTTATTTGGAACATATAAAAATGTCTCAAAAGCATCAAAGGTAGAATGTAAGAAATACATTTTTCCACCTTTTTCAAAATTCGGCTTTATTTTATCTATTTGTTTTCTTAAAAATTTCATTTATAAATATTTAAGACATCTCTTTTCTAATGATATCAATTCCTTCGCGTAAAATTGTCTGCACATTAGTCTTTGATGTGCAAACAAACTCACATAAGGCAAAATCTTCTTCTATAACTTCGTAAATCCCAAGATTTTCCATTTTCTCAATATCGCCAGCGAGAATAGCTTTTACTAATAATTGAGGGAAAATATCTAAAGGGCAAACTTTTTCATATTCACCTGTAACAACATATGCCCTATTTCCTCCGTGATAATTTGTATCAATTACGAAACTTTTAGGAGGAAGTATCTTAGATGCAAATGCTCGATTGATACTAAATTTCTTTAAACCTGGTTGTATCCAGCCAAACATTTCGTATTCGTTTCCTTCAGGAATAATGCTAACTAAATTATCATAAAAACCAAGACATGGATTTGATGAAATATTTGTACCTGTCAATACATTGCCTGAAATAACCCGAAAATTTTTCCCCTTAACACCCGTTTTTAGGAAATCAGAAATGTCTGCTCCAACTCTAAGATTATAATAACAAGCTTGTTTTAGCTCAGATCCTGCGATTGCAATAAGTCTTTCAGGATTATATTCCGCATTTAAAATTAGATTGCCTATTATTGGTAAATCAGTAGCATTAACTGTCCAAACTATTTCATTTTTATTTATAGCTTGTATTTTATTTATGTGCGTTCCAACAAGTCCTGAGGGATGTGGACCCTCAAAATAGTTAATAACATAGTCATCTATATTGTCAATTATATCAACCAGTTTAGAATTTTTCTTAAAATTTAAATAGATATTACCGTTTGTAAAATTTTTTAATGTCTTAAGCGCGGCATTTATATTACTTTTTTCATCTTTTAAAACAAATTCATAATCACAGGCCAATGGAGCAGAATCGAAAAATGAAATAAATATATCTCTTGGTATATCGTTTGGATTTGCAATAATTCCATAAGGTCTTTGCTTGATGAAAGGCCAAACACCTGAAATAGTTAACAATGACTTCAATTTTTCCGAACTATTTTCAGATATTTGATCTGCAAAATTTATTGCATTATCTTCATTGTCAGACTTAATAATAATCTCTAATAGTTTCCGCTTTTCACCTCTAATAATCTTGTCTATATGTCCACTAACTGGAGAAGTGAATTTAATCTCAGGATTATATTTATCACAATAAACAGCTTCGCCTCTTTTTACAACTTCGCTCTCTTTTTTTAATAGTTTAGGAGTAAGACCTACGAAATCTATAGGGCGAAGAGTATAATAATTAATAACAAAATTCTCACCACGCGAAAGCTCGGCTATTCCTGAGATTCTAATATCAAGTCCTTTTTTTATTTTATATACTTTTGTCATTTTATAGTTACATAAAAACTACAATTCAAAAGTAATATTTTGAATTGAAAAAGAAAATTAAAAATCCAATATATAATACTTTATTAATATATATAACAAAAACGGCACTTTTAAATGCCGTTTTTATTTATATCTTATGTTCCTGGTACAGGAGGTGGAGGTGGTACTGGTGGAGGTGTTGCACCAAAAATACTAAACAACTCCTGAACCTGGCCAGCAGCCATCCAACTTGGCATTCCCTGTTTCCATACCAATGTTTCTTTAGTTAGCGAGCCTGCCGTTACCATCTGTCTTAATCCATTTACATCAAATGGTCCTGACTGTTGTCCATTAACTACAGCAAAAAATGCAGCAGCTTGAGGCATTGGTGGAGGTCCTTGTTGTTGCTGATTAGGATTCATTCCCTGATTCATTGCATTCATCATGGAACCTGCCATAGCAAAACCCATACCCATGCCCATACCTTCAGAAGCTCCTCCGCCACCTGGATTGGTAGCTGCGGCCTCCATAGCATTTGCTGCCTGGAATTGTGTATATTGATTCATATTTCCAATAATGCCCATGCTCGAACGTTTGTCGAGAGCTTCTTCTACATTTGGTGGTAAACTAATATTTGAAACAAGGAATTTGGTCATATTTAAACCATATTGCTTGTATTCTTCTATAATTACACCTGCTACTTTATCAGAAAACTCATTGTAATTTGAAGCCATATCCAAAACTGGTATCTTTGCCTCTCCAACAGCATCTGTAAACCTAGTAACAATAATATTTCTCAATTGATTTGTTACCTGCTCGGTAGTAAAATCACCATCTGTTCCAACTACATCACGAATAAAAGTGGCAGCATCAGAGACTCTGAATTCATAAACGCCAAAAGCTCTAATACGTATTGGACCAAACTCAGGATCCCTAAGCATTACAGGATTTGGAGTTCCCCACTTGTTGTCTAAAAACTTCTTAGTGTTTACAAAGTAAACTTCTGCTTTAAAGGGTGAATTGAATCCATGTACCCAGCCTTTTAGTGTTGACAAAATAGGCATGTTCTGTGTTTGCAGAGTGTACATACCGGGCTGAAAAACATCGGCAATTTGGCCCTCATTAATAAATACAGCAACCTGAGACTCTCTCACAGTTAGCTTTGCTCCCATTTTTATCTCGTTCTGATATCTTTCAAAACGATGTACAATTGTATCATTAGTTGGATCTAGCCACTCAACGATATCAATAAATTCATTCTTTAGTTTGTTTAATAATCCCATAGTTTATTCTTTTAAAAAGTTCTCTAATTCAATTAAGTGTTTATTTAAGGATATAAAAATACAATTTATTTTATTACTAAATTCAAAATCAGACGATTTTTTTAAGGCATTTTCTTCAACATTAAGTATTTCAGCAGATAATTTGTCAAAACCTAATACAGCAACAGAACTTTTCATCTTATGACACGTGGTTGCAATCTCTTGATAATCCAAATTAGATATAGCTAATTGTAATGCAGAGTCATAATCAGGAATTTGATTTCTTATAAGTTTGCATAAGTCTTTAATAAGTTCAGTATCTCCAGCTGTACGAAACATCAAACCCTGAATATTTATATTAATATCAGTCAAAATTTACGTGTAATTTGTTAATTAAAAAAAGCAGCAATTATATGCTGCTTTTTTGAAATATTATCTTCTTAATAAACGTCTGTTGATAAACTCCAGAAAGACATCACGATATGAACGTCCGATAGGAACTTTATTTTCTTTAATATTAACATAATTGCCATCAATATCATCAATATGGTTTACGTTTATAATAAAAGATTTGCTCACTCTAAAGAAAATATCTTCAGGAAGCTTGTTATGAATAGTCTTAACATTCATTGCTGTCATATATTTACCATGAGTTGCATGGACAATAACATAATCTTTAAGACCTTCAATAAACAATAACTCATCAAATCTTATTTTTACATATTTTCTTTCAGATTTGATAAAGATAAAATCATCTTCAATAGCTTCAAAAACCGCAGTATTTTTTGACAAATTAATATATTCTTCAGCTTTTGCTACAGCTTTAATAAACCTGTCCAATTTAACTGGTTTTACTAAATAATCAACTACATCGAGTTCATAAGCTTCAACAGCATATTGAGGATAAGCTGTTGTTAAAATTACCATCGGAGCATTGCTAAGGCTTCTAAGAAATTCAAGACCTGAAACTCCAGGCATTTCTATATCAAGAAACATAATGTCAACATCATTATTTTGTAAGAATTCATTTGCAGCAACTGCGTTCTCAAATTCAGCTACCAAACTCAGATTTGACAATTCGCCGATGTTCATTTTCATACCTTCGCGTGCCAAAGGTTCGTCATCAACTATAATACATTTCATCATTCTAGATTTATTTTTAGTTCAACATTAAAATATTTCTCTTTATCTTCAATTGTTAATTCATATTTCTCAGGATACAATAACTTCAATCTTTTTTTAATATTTATCAGCCCTATTCCTCCCGATTGAGAATCTTGAGGTTTTGTATCTATCTTTGAATTTTTTACTGCAAAGATAACAAATTTTTCTACAATCCTAATATTTATGTGAATAAAATTTTCAACAGATTGAGAACTTATGCCATGTTTAAAAGAATTTTCAAGAAATGGAATAAACATAAAAGGATGTAACATCATACCTTTATAAGATCCACTTACTTCCATTTTTATATCGGCATTGGCAATACGAATCTTTTGCAATTCTACATAATTATTTAAATAATCGACCTCAGATTTTAACAATACCTTATCTTCAGAACATTCGTATAACTGATATCTCAACAAGTCAGACAGTTTTAAAACCATTTCTGCTGCTTTTGCTGGTTGTATTCTCGTTTGAATATAAATATTATTTAAAGTATTAAATAAAAAGTGAGGATTCATCTGAATTTTTAGAAAATCGAGTTCAGTACTAACTTGGTGTTTTTGTAAATCTATGATTTTCGAAGTATTCTCAAGATTTACTTTAAATATCTTCAACCCAATGGCTATAGAAATAAAAACAAAAGATAAAATAAAACTGTAGGTTTGATTATGAAGGTAATCATGCAAATCACATGTTTCGGTCACACAAAACAAATAGTTTAGAAAAACAAAATTTATTAAAAAATTTACAGCTAAGGCTAAAAGAAAAAAGAAAAAAAACAATTTAAGTCTTAACTTCTTCAAAACATACCGAGTAACAACAAGATGTAAGCAAAAATAGACTGTAATAAAATCAATAATAAAAATAGAAATAAACTTCACTCCAAATTCATTCTCAATTCCCAGACTAAAATGAAAGACAAAAACAGCATATATAAGGTAAACAATCCAAAACAATATATGGCGAAAAAGCCTATATCTTGGTGATAGCAAAAAATCTGTATTTGGTATGTTATGCAATATATTTGGTTTAAAATAACAATACAAATATACTAAATAATTGTTTTATAAAAACGATGTTTATAACTTTTTTGGTCTTGAAAATTAATTTTTCCTTTTTTATATAAACATTCCAACGTTACCTAAAAATTATTCCTGTAACCAAAATGAATTTTAGAATCTTTAAAACTGATATTATTATCATTTTGTTTACCAATGGCATACACA
>JAQVEY010000113.1 GCA_028697515.1 Bacteroidales bacterium
CACCCTACTTGTGGTGGTGGTGGTACTGATGGAGCTGTATTGATTACCCCGTCAGGTGGAGCTTCTCCATATGATATACAATTAGGAGCAGCTACACAAAATGATGTTTTATCATACAATTTTACCGGACTTTCAGGCGGAACATACGGTATTACAATAACAGATGCATATAGTTGTACGACTTCTGGAAGCGTTGATTTAAATGTTGCTGACGTTCCGGAACCAACGTTTACATATAATTCAAATCAGTGTTTCAACGGTCATTCTTTTGATTTTACACATACAGGTACTGTCATTCCTGGAGAAACATACTTATGGACATTTTCAGGGTCAAATCTTCCACAAACATCTACAGCTCAAAACCCAACTGGCATTACTTGGCCTAGCTTTGGATCATACAGTGTGACTTTGCAAATAACAGCAGGTTCATGTGTAAATTCATCTAATCAAACTATTGAAATATACCAAAATCCAACTCCGACTATATCTCCAACTCCGGAGAATTGTGGTTTATGCGATGGCTCGGCAACAACAACAACCGCATATTCATCATATTTATGGTCAACTGGTGGTACAGGTCAGACAATAAGTTCATTATGTAGCGGGCCTTACTCTGTAACTGTATATGATGCAAATTCATGTTCAGGAACGGCGAGTACAACTATTAATAATACGGGAAATATTCCTACAGCTACTGTTGCAGTTACAGATCCATCCTGTGCCGGCGATTGTGATGGAGAAGCAACTGTTAATGCAGCAGGTTGCGCTACTTACAGTTATAATTATTCATCAGGTACTACACCAAATAATCAAACAACCGCAGGCTTATGCGATGGAAACTATACTGTTACCGTTGCAGATGGTTCTAATGCAGCCTGTTTTACTGTTGAAAATTTCAGTATAACAGATCCTCCTGCCATGGTACTTACTATGGGACATGTTGATGCTAATTGTGGTTTATCGAACGGTGAAGCCAGTGTAGTTGTTAGT
Organism: Bacteroidales bacterium; assembly: GCA_028697515.1. Lineage (GTDB taxonomy): Bacteria > Bacteroidota > Bacteroidia > Bacteroidales > ML635J-15 > Bact-19. The sequence continues at coordinate 991 of JAQVEY010000113.1, forward strand.
GGTCATACTCCTCCTCTATCATACGCATGGAGTAATGGACCTACAGGAACAAGCGTTAACAGTAATGTTCCAGCAGGAACATATACGGTAACTGTTACTGACGGTAATAGTTGTACTGCAGAAAACAGTGTAATTGTAAACGATTCCGGAGTACCTTTTACAACATCAACTTCAGTAAATAATAATGTTGATTGTAATGGTAACTGCAACGGTTCAGCAACAGTAACACCAGTTGGTGCAGGACCTTTCTCATATCAATGGGATAATGGTCAGCTAATTGCTACTGCTTCAGGTCTTTGTGCTGGAAATCATACTGTTACTGTAACAGAAGCGGGTTGTTCTGTTGTTGATAATGTAAATATCTCAGAACCTTCAGTATTGACAGTCTCAACTATTAACATTGTTGATGCACATTGCGGTTTGTCAGATGGTGAAATAACTGCTAGTGCATCAGGAGGAACAGGAACATATACAGATTATGATTGGAATACAGGACCTCCACAAACAGGTGTTACTGCTACAGGAGTTCCTACGGGCACATGGACTGTAACTGTTACTGACTCCAATAACTGTACGGCTTCAGGAAGTGGATTTATTGGAGACGTTGGCGGCATTACAGTTGTTGTAACAGGTAACGATCTTCTATGTGCTGGTGTTTCTGACGGTACTGCTACAGCGACTGTTACAGGAGGATCTCCAAACTACACATATAATTGGTCAAATAGTTTTAACGAAACAACTGCTTCAACAACTAGTACTGCTACTGGTTTAAGTGCAGGAGCTATATCAGTTGTAGTTACAGACAATTTTGGTTGTACCGCAACTGATAATCTTACTCTTACTCAACCACTTGCAATAGCAATCAATCTAGTTAGTTCTTTACCTGTAACATGTAATGGCGACTGCGACGGTGAAGCTCAAATTAGTGTTTCTGGTGGTACGAGTCCATATTCATACTCATGGTCAAGCGGTTCAAATCCAAACTCAAACCTTAATTTAAATTTATGTGGTGGCGGTCATTCAGTAGTTGTTACTGACTTCAATTCATGTACAGCTAGCTTAGTTTACAATATAGATGAACCAGCGCAGATGCTTTTGAATATGTCAACAACTCCTGCAAATTGTGGTATGCCAAATGGAACAGCAACTGCAACACCAGTTGGAGGAACTTCTCCATATTTCTGGTCATGGTCCTCAGGTGGAAATACAGCAAGTCAAACAAATACTGATTTGACTTCAGCAGGTAATCCATATCTTGTAACTGTTACAGATGATAACGGTTGCTCACAAACAGGTAGTATAAGTATTACTGATTCTCCTGGTCCAACAGCAATTATATCAGCATTTGAAGATGTGGGTTGTAACGGAGATGATGACGGTTGGGCTACTGTATCTGCTTCAAGCGGCACACCCCCATACGGATATACATGGAGTACTACTCCTGCTCAAACAAACCCTACAGCAATTAATTTAGGCCCTGGTAATTACACAGTCACTATCGAAGATAACGTAGGTTGCTCAACTACAGCAACTGTTACCATTGGTCAACCTGCTGGTTTAAGCTTAAATATTGTAGCACCTCCTATTGATTGTTATGGAGGAACAGACGGTAGTGCTTTTGCCAATATATCTGGAGGTACAAGTCCGTATACATTTATCTGGAGTGACCTTCAAACCGCTCAAACAGCTTCAGGTTTAGGAGCTGGTACTTACTCGGTGACTGTTACAGATATTAATTCATGTTCAATTTCAGCAAATACGACAATAGTTGATGGATTGCCAATAAATGTTACTGAGTTAATTACTCCTTCTAATTGCAACCAATCTGATGGTTCAATTGATATAACTGTTTCAGGAGGTGCTGACCCATTTACATTTGCATGGAGTAATACTCAGTCTTCGGAGGACTTATGGAATATTCCAGCAGGAACTTATACGGTAACAATAACTGACAATAAAGGTTGTGAAAAAATAATGTCCTATTCTATCAGTGATATTAATGGACCTGTTGCTATTATTTCAGATAGTGAGAATCCTACATGCAGCAGTACATGTAATGGAACTGCAACAGTAAGTGTAACAGGCGGAACAGGATTATTCGAATATTCATGGAACACAACACCAGTCCAAACAAGTTCTACTGCAACGAATCTATGTGATGGTTCATATAATGTCGTTGTAACAGATTTAACAACAGGTTGTATTGCCACAGCTGGTGTAACAGTAAATGAACCAGATCCATTAGATATGCTTTATAGTGTCGTTGACATGGGTTGTAATGGTATTTGCGATGCTAGTATTAATATAGTGGTTTTTGGAGGAACAACTCCTTACACCTACTTCTGGTCAGGACCTGGTGTTAATGCTAGTGCTGAAGATCAGTCAGGACTATGTGAAGGTGATTATTCAGTTGCTATCTTAGATGCAAATAACTGTTATTTGACTGAAGATTTCGTTATAGCAGAACCTTCATTTATAACGATTGCTATGGTAAGTACAGAAACCGATTGTTACGCTGATTGTTCAGGAACTGCAACTGCAGCCCCATCAGGTGGTACGCCCCCTTATACATATTTATGGCCAGCAACAGGTCAAACTACTGCTACTGCATTTGGTTTATGTGAAGGATTGCAAACTGTTGTAGTTACAGATGATAATGGATGTACTGCTACAAATTCAGTAATGGTTGATTCACCCACTGCGATGCAATTTGCTGACGTAACAATAAACGATGCTCTCTGTTCGGGAAGTATAAATGCTAGTATAAGTCTTACAATTGTTGGTGGAACCCCACCATATGATTATGTATGGGATAATGGTCAAGTAATATCTAATCCATTTAACCTCTCTAACGGACAACATTGTGTAACAGTATATGATAACAACGGTTGTCAGATTGATACTTGTGTAATGGTAAATCAACCTGCACCATTAACTGTTGCATTAAATGCTGATAACGAAGCTTGCTTCGGTTCATGTGATGGCTCGATTACAGCAATAGCAACAGGAGGAACTGGACCTTATTCATATTTATGGTCAAATACTGAAGTTGCTGAAACTATTAGTAATTTGTGTGAAGGTATTTATAATATTACGGTAACTGATTTTAATGGATGTCAGGTATACAATTCTACTAGTATTACAAGTCCTTCAGTTCTTGGTATTAGTGTACAAAATATTACTGAACCAAATTGTGGCAATAGTGACGGGTCGATTACTGTTGGAGCTACAGGAGGTGTAGGACCGTTTGGATATGCTTGGTCTCCAGTGTCTGGCAGTTCAAGTACTTTAAATAATATACCTTCGGGAAATTATACTGTAACTATAACAGACAGCCATGGTTGTTCTATTGCACAGACGATTAGTTTAAGTGATATTAACGGACCAATTATTACTGATATTATTACTACAAATCCTAATTGCGATGGCGAAGCAAGTGGAACCGCAGAGGTTATCTTTACAAGCTCTACAATAAATAACTCCATTTTATGGAGTAATAACCAATCAACAGCAATGGCAATAAACCTCAGTGAAGGCTCATACACTGTTACAGTTACAGATGATAACGGTTGTTCTGCAGTTGGCAACGTTGCTATTACAGAGCCATTACCATTATTTGCAGCAATTGCTACATATACAAATGTAAGCTGTGCAGGATTCTGCAATGGAACAGCAACAGGTATGGCAACCGGAGGTACTGCACCTTATACATATATATGGTCAAGTGGCGCAGGCTCAATTACAGCTAATAATCTATGTGCAGGTAATTATGTTTTATCTGTTGTAGATGCTGGTGGTTGTGTCGCTACAGCTCCTGTAACAATAACTGAACCGACCCCACTTCTAATTTCTGGAACAGTCGTTCATACACAATGTTATGCGGGAGATGACGGTATGGTTACAGTTACAGCAAGTGGAGGAACTGGAAATTACTTCTATTCATGGCCACAAATCCCTGCAAATACGCCTGTTGTTGAAGGACTTACTGCTGCAGCATATACAGTAGTCGTTTATGATGCTTCAGACGTTGGTTGTTTTGTTTCTGATACCTACATTGTTGGAGAACCTGCACCAATCAATGTTTTCTTTGATACCGAAAATTCTACTTGTGGACTAGACAATGGTATTGCATTTGTTGATGCATATTTTGGAGGTACTGGTAGCTTTACATACGAATGGAATCCTGGAGGTTTAACCGGACCATATCAAGAAAATTTATCTTCTGGTACATACAATGTATTAGTTACGGATGGTAACGGTTGTACAGAAACATATAATGTCACGGTCAATTCAACCACTAATTTACAATTGGATAATGTAGTATTTAATGGCGTGACATGTTATGGTGATAATGATGGTTTTGCCCAAATATTTGTTTCAGGTGGTAATGATCCATATACATATAATTGGAGTCCAAATGTTACAGATCAATCTTCTTCAAATACTCTTTATGCAGCAGTATATAGTGTAGAGATAATAGATGAAGATGGTTGTACAGTTTTTGCTCAATTCCCTATTAGCACTCCTGAAGAAGTAATAGTATACCCTGGTGAAGACAGAACTTTATGTATTGGTCAGCAAGCTATTGTATCTGCTTCTGCTAGCGGAGGTGCTGGAGGTTATTCATTTATTTGGGATGGTTTAGGTACTGGAACATCTTTCTTGGTTTCTCCGAATACAACAGTTGATTATGTTGTTATAGCTCTTGACTCTCGTGGCTGTGAATCAGAACCTGGTAACCAGTTAATCGAAGTTTTACCGCCATTATCTGTTAGTTTAGTAACACCTTCTGCTGTTTGTGATGGACAAGTAGCAAGTCTTGTTGCAAGTGCAACAGGTGGAGACGGTAATTATATATTTGATTGGGGTAATGGAATGGTTACTACTAGCAATATTTTACAGATTAGTCCAAGTGTTACAACTGATTATTCAGTCATTGTACAAGATGGATGTACAACTCCTTGGGATACTGCTACTGTAACAGTTTCAATATCACCAATGCCTGAAGTACACATAACAAGAACTCCATATTCAGGCTGTGCTCCTGTTTCTGTTCAATTTAATAATAATACAGAAAATTATACATATACCTATTATTGGGACTTTAATGATTTTGAGTCAGGAACGAATAACTATTCTGACTTAAAGAAACCAACCCACGTATATACTGTAACTGGAACATACGAAGTATTAACAGTAGTAACAACACCGATGGGTTGTAAGGACTCTGTTTATACAGTTGTACGTTTGTTTGATAGTCCAATTGCAGAGTTTAATGCATTCCCTTGGTCAACAGGTTTATTTGAACCTGAAATAGATTTTTCTGATGCTTCAGTTGGAGAAATTGCCGCTTGGGAATGGGATTTCGGTGATGGTGGAATCTCAGGTGCTCAGAATCCTACTCATGTATATATGGAGCAAGGTGAATTCCCTGTAACTTTAGTTGTTGTAAATACTCAAAGTTGTATTGACTCAATTACAAAGAATATCACTATTATGGAAGATCATAGAATTTACTTCCCAACTGCTATAAATCTGCGTAGTCCGGGTAATGATGAATTCTATCCAATAGGTGTAGGAGTTGATACAGAAAATTATGAGATGACGATTTATGACAGATGGGGCGAAATGATATTCACAACTAAAGATTGGAATACACACTGGAAAGGCAGATTTAATAATAAGGGAGATTATGTTCCACAGGGAGTATATACCTATATTGTTACTTTAAGAGATAAATATGCAAAAGATTACACTTATGCGGGTACAGTAACGGTATTTAAATAAACTTAAAGAAAACTATAAAGAAAAGTTGTCCAGAAAGGCAACTTTTTTTTATTTTATAGCAGATATATCAATAGGGCTACTAAAATCATCACCACGCATTGCATTTATTAGAATAAGAGCTTTATATTGGTATATGTCGTCTATAAAAATCGGTTGGGCTTCTATCCTGCCCTGCTCAAGCAATCTTCTTCTGCAGCTTCCATTTAGTAAAGGCAAATCCGGAGTAATCCATTTTATGCCATTATTAAATACTATATTGCAAAAAGATGTATCGGTTATTCTATTATTTTTCACTATTATTATATCATCACAATCTTGTCTTTGCTTTAATAAATTATCAATTTCAGAACGGTCATAATATTTGTAATCATATTTTAAATGGTCAGCATAAACTAGTTTTAGCTTATTAATTTGAATTAAAGTATATTTCGAAAAGTTAATATTAAACTCTTCTAAATCATACTTAAACTTACATTTTACAACCCCCAATTTATATTCATCCGGGATATTTATTAGGTTTTTAAGTATAAATATATTAGGTTTTTTGTAAAAATTTCTAAA
>JAQVEY010000114.1 GCA_028697515.1 Bacteroidales bacterium
CTATACATAAGGTCAAATACCTTTTCTTGAGCTAATTCAGGATTACAATTTGGTTTATCAACTTTATTTATTACAACTATTGGTTTTAAGCCTAGTTCTATTGCTTTCTGTAAAACAAATCTTGTTTGTGGCATTGGTCCTTCGAAAGCGTCAACGATAAGTAGAACGCCATCCGCCATATTTAAAACTCTTTCGACTTCGCCACCAAAATCAGAGTGACCAGGAGTATCAATGATATTTATTTTTACATCTTTGTATCTTACCGAAACATTTTTAGATAATATGGTAATCCCTCTTTCTCTTTCAAGTTCATTACTATCTAAAATTAATTCCCCCATTTTTTGATTATCTCTGAAAAGTTTTACCTGATGTAGTATTCTATCAACCAGTGTTGTCTTTCCATGATCTACATGCGCAATTATCGCAATATTTCTTATATCTTCCATTAAAAAAAAATCAGGCTGCAAAGCTATAAAAGATTTAATGATAAAATCATGATAATATATGCTCTTTAATAAATTATTATACTAGGATTAAAATATTGAAAAGGAAAGACGTATTTAAGAACTTAAATCTTTAGAAAACGATAAATGCTAAATTCTTTATTTGCTATTATACTTATACCTTTTAATTTTTTGAGTAGGTGTTTTTTCAAAAGGGGTTTTTCTAACGGTAATAGTCTTTATAAATGAGATTTTATTTACCTTGGAATTTATATAAACGAGTAAATCCTTTTTTAGATCTTCAATTTTATCATCAATTCCAAGCTTCATATTTTTGTACTGTTTTTCAAGTTCATCCATATTAAGGTGTACCATAGCGACTAAACGACCTTTCTCTTCCACCACAAGAGATTCGAGTACGAATTCAAAATTGTTTATTACAGATTCTATTTCTTCGGGATAAATATTTTCACCATTAGAACCAACAATTACATTTTTGCTTCTACCTTTTATAAAGACAAATCCATCTTTATCTAAAGTTGCCAAATCGCCTGTCTTAAACCAACCATCTTCAGATAAAACTTCTCTGGTTTTTTCAGGTTCTTTATAATAACCTTGCATAACCATATCTCCCTTAACGCAAATTTCACCTTCTCCAGTTGCTGGGTTAATATCAATAAGTTTCAATTCTATATCTTCGATTGCAGGACCAGTAGAGTTTAGTCTTACCGTTTTTGGGTTTACACCTGCAATTAAAGGAGAGGTTTCTGTAAGACCATAACCAATTGCATACGGGAATTTTGCTTCTAAAAGAAATTTTTCTACAACAGAATCTAACTTTGCTCCTCCTATACCAAAAAATCTGATATTACCGCCAAAGGACTTCATCAGCTTTCTACCTGCAGCTGCATTAAGCACTTTTCTTGTTGTCGGAATTTTATACAGAAATTTTGTTAATTTCTTTGAGTTGATAGTGGGCATTATTTTATTTCTGTAGATTTTTTCAATAATCAATGGAACAGAAAGCATTATACTTGGTTTTACTTGTTCCAATGCAGGAAGTAATATTGCCGGAGTCGGTAATTTTCTCAAATAATAGACTGATGCACCGTTTTGCATAGGAAGTAAAAGTCCTAAAGTATTTTCATATGCATGAGATAATGGTAAGAATGATAAGAATACATCTTTTTCGAAAATAGGTTGCAAGATTCCACTCTGTTTAGCATTAAACATAAGATTTTTATGTGATAGCATCACTCCTTTCGAATTCCCTGTTGTTCCGGAAGTGTATATTATAACTGCAATATCCGATTCACTTACAGTATATGTTTGTCTTGGACTAATCGTTAAATCAAATTTATCAATAACAGTACTCTTTACTAATTCGAAATAATTAATACTAACAATTGTAGTTAAATAATCTGTTTTCAAATCTTCTATCTTCGAAGCTAAAATTCCCGCCACAAAAATTGCTTTAGCCTCGCTATGCTCCATAATATTCTGGATTTCGGTAGAATTAAAATCTGGCAAAATAGGCACCGCAATTGCTCCCATTGAAGTTATTGCAAAGTAAGTTATTCCCCAATTCGGCATATTATTGGAAAGAATAGCAACCTTATCACCGGGTTTAATTCCACAATTTTCGAGATTGGCAATAGTAGTATTTATCTTCTGCTCTACCTCGGAGTACGTAAAAGCGACTTCGTCTGTAAAACCGAGAAAAGTATTGTTTGGATATTTATCGAAAGAACGCTTAAGATAAGAAGGTATAGTTAATTCAGTTTTTAAATTCATCTAATTATATTAAGATGCAAAGTTAACAGAATAAGTGAATACAAAACTGAATTCTGTCATAAAACTATACAAAAGATATATTTTTGATAATGATATTACATATTTACAGTATAAAAGTTCTTGTATTTAGCATGGTCTAGCAAAAAAATAATGAGATAAAAAAAATATTCTTTTTTACGAAAAAAGATTTGGTGAATTGAAAAACCTGCTCTATATTTGCAGCCTGAATTTAGGATTGGTAGTTCAGTTGGTTAGAATATCGGCCTGTCACGCCGAGGGTCGCGGGTTCGAGTCCCGTCCAGTCCGCAAAAGCTCACAGAAATGTGGGCTTTTTTGTTTAATGTTAAATGAACTACAAGCTGATCGCGGGCTCTGAAAAATAAAATCGTTTTTTTTGAAGGATTTTTGATTTTTCGGGAGTCCTCGAAATTATTTGAAAATTTCCTAAAAACTCTTTATTTTGACCCTAAGATTCGAATTGTTTCTAATTTTTGCTATTTTTGAATTGTTAATAGACAAACTGAAGTTGTTTGCAAGTGTAATTTAGTGCAAATCTGAATTAAAAAATGGAAGAAAAATATAACGAGTTTTTAAAGAAAATAGGCATAGATTTATCAGACTTAAATCATCCAATCAGCAAAGAGTTTTGTCTAATGTTGAAATCGAAAGATAAAAATATTATTAGGTGTTATGAGAATTTATTAAAGAATATGATTATAGACATTTTATTAATTAAACAACACTCTTTAACTGACTATATTTATTACATTAATAAATTAAAGAAAAAAGATATTTCTTTCTGGGGTGAAAGATTTGAGATATGTTGGTATGCAGCGCTTTTACACAGGATAAAAACACCAATTGATAATATTAGACGTGGAAAAGCAGGGATTGAAGCTGATTTTGTTTTTGAATTGGATAATGAATCTTTTGAAATCGAAACAACATCTCTGACATTTTCTCAAAAGTCAAAAAAAAGTGACCCAATAGCAAAAATAATATCTAGCATAAATACTAAAGAAAAAATGCAGTACGCGACAAAAAACTGTATGCTGGTTATAGACATCAGTAACTTAATGTTCTATAGGAAAATATTAAATAATTTTAGGAGCACTATTGCAGATATATCTAAAGAAATTGACAGCAAGTTTGGAGCTATCATTTTCAGTGAAGGTTATCACATAATTGATGAAAATAATTTCCAATACGGAACAAGAATATATGAATTATTTCAGGAAGGAATACCTTCAAAATTAAAGAATTTTATAACTTATAATTCAATTCCTATTGATAAAGACTCTTCTTCAGAAAAAACTATTTTCTTTAAAAATTCATAAGACTTTGTTTACAAGTTATATGATTTAACAGAAGAAGAAATAAAAATACCAGAAAATAATGAATAGAAAAATGCAAAAAAAACAAATGACATTACGAGAAGGATTCAACGAAATATTGCTATACACCACACCAAATGGTAAAGTAAAAGTTGAGATGTATTTGCAAAACGAAACGATATGGTTAACACAGCAAAAAATAGCCGATTTGTTTGGGGTTCAGCGTCCGGCAGTTACCAAACATCTTAAACACATTTTTGCAACAGGAGAATTAAAAGAAGAAGTGGTTAGTTCCATTTTGGAACACACCACTCAACACGGTGCTATTATTGGTAAAACACAAGAAACAAAAGTTAAATTTTACAATCTCGATGCAATTATCTCTGTTGGTTACAGAGTAAACAGCAGGCAAGCAACAGCTTTTCGTATTTGGGCAACAGAACGGTTAAAAGAATACATTATCAAAGGATTTACTATGGATGATGAAAGGCTCAAGAACCCGAATAACATTTTTGGTAAAGATTACTTTGAAGAGCAACTTGCCCGCATTCGCGACATCAGAAGTAGCGAAAGGCGGTTCTATCAAAAAATAACCGATATTTACAGTCAATGTAGTGCCGATTATGATGCAAACGAAAAGATAACAAAAGAATTTTTTGCTACCGTCCAAAACAAATTGCATTGGGCAATTACCGGACAAACTGCGGCTGAACTGATATTTACAAGAGTGGACAACAAAAAAGAGAATCTAGGTTTAACAACTTGGAAAAATGCTCCTAAAGGTGCAATAAGAAAGACAGACGTGGGTATTGCAAAAAATTATTTGAACGAAAAAGAATTAAATGGGTTAAACCGAATTGTAACAATGTATTTGGATTATGCAGAAAATCAGGCACAAAAAGGGGTAATCATGTACATGAAGGATTGGGTTGAAAAGTTAGATTCGTTTTTGCAGTTCAATGAGGAAGCTGTTTTGAAACATCAGGGAAAAGTATCTCACGAAGTTGCGCTGGCACTTGCCGAAAATAAGTTTGAAAAATATAGGATTGCTCAAGACAAATTGATTGAATCGGATTTTGACAAGGAATTAAAGAAACTTAACAGCAAATAGATGAGTTGGATTACATTTTATATGGTGTTACAGAAAAAGAAACAAAAATAATAGAAGGAGGCAGTGTAAGAAAATAATCAATCGGCTTTTATCTTATCCCTAGCTCTTCCCTCGGATTAATAATCTGAATGCATATAAAACCAACGGCAAGGATTACAAATCCTCGCTAGAAATGAGTTGGAATTAGCATACCCGAAAACCTTTTTCAGCTTTCGAAATTGCCATTTTTAGCTTTAATTATGTAATTTCATTTAGCAATACTTTTATAACTGTTGTAATTCTTTTATATCATCTGCTAATTCAGTTCGTTAAATATTTTAAGGCTAGCTAGAAAAATATAAAATCAAAGAAATTATGAAAAAGTATTTTTATTATAATTATTTGTCTATCTTAGTCCCTGATTAATTACACAATACCGATGAAGAAAATCCTCATTTTTGCTTTGCTTATAGTTGCATTTGTTTCAATGAATGCACAAAACTATCTCTTTGATGGTATTTATTCTGGCATGACGTCAGAAGATTATGTTGCTTACTGCAACGAGTATTATGAATCATCCAAAACAGGCTATTTAGGTAATTTGGATGGCAACTTTTATATCTTAGATCCACTCCTAAATAATGACCAATTAATTGCCGCATTGACACTCACTAGCTATTATTTTTATGGCGCCAAGGATTACAATGGAGCGTTATTGAACACAGCTAACCAAATAAAATCAGCCTTACTATCTCTGAACTATGAACAAACAACTGATATTTGGCCATTAATGAGCGATATTGAAGACGATAACGTCATAATTACATTTTCAGCCCAAAACGGTATGATGCAGGCATTTATTGGCGTTTATAGGCAAAATAGCGATAGTTTCAGATTGATGATAAGCATTTATGATAATAATTTTTATGACGGTGAGTAACATTATAAAGATTGAGTAGTGTGAAATAAATGAAGAGAAAAGTCTTGTTTATGGAATTCAGGCCTATCCAAGTAAAATTAACTATCCATAAAATCTAATTATCAAATTTTAAGCATATGAATATTGTAAACCAAAACTTTTGCTAATCGATTAGGCCGTACTAGCTCTCGAGTATTAATAATCCAAAAACTAATAATACCAAGTGCATAAAAAGTTTGAATATATGGAAATAAAACAGATTGACAGTAAAACAAAAGGGAGCTTTATAATAGAAGAAAGTGGATTAGAGGCAGGAAGACTGACTTACTATTGGGAAGGCAATAATAAATTCATAATTGATCATACTGAAATAAATCCTGAGTTTAGGGGAAAAAATATTGGAAAACAGTTGGTAATAGCGGCTGTTAATTTTGCAAGAGAAACAAATGTCAAAATCGTAGCCTTATGCCCTTTTGCAAAAAGTGTTTTTGACAAAACAAATGAAATCAGAGACATACTAATATGAGAAAAAGAATAGCAACCCAAATAATAAGAGGAAAGCATGCCATTGATGGTGCAGGTGTGCATTTAAGGCGTGTGTTAGGTCCAAGAAATATTAAGGATTTTGATCCGTTTATAATGCTCGACGGTTTTGATTCAACAGATCCGGAAGACTATCTTAAAGGCTTTCCATGGCATCCACACAGAGGAATTGAAACAATAACTTATTTGATTAATGGCAATGTTGAACATGGTGATAGTCTTGGAAATAATGGTGTAATTCATGATTTGGAATGTCAATGGATGACAGCCGGTTCTGGTATTATTCATCAGGAAATGCCTAAAGCATCTGAAAGAATGCTGGGATGTCAGCTTTGGGTTAATCTGCCGGCAAAAGATAAAATGACAATTCCCTCCTACGGCGATATCACACAAGACAAAATTACATTGGTAGAAAAAGAAAATGCTATAGTCAGAATATTAGCAGGTACATATAAAGGTAAAAAAGGGGTTTTTGAAGGCAAATATGTAAAGGTAAAATACATAGATATCGATCTGGCTCCTGATTGTACATGGGAATATGCTGAAACTCCCAACAATGAAACCTTATTTATATACTTATTAGACGGAACACTTGCCGTTGATGATGGCCTTTCAGATTTTGAAAATAAATCTTGTGCTGTTCTATTTACTTCAACAGATAAAAATGATTCAGAAAACGAGGCAGTTATTGTTCGTTCCGGAAATCAGGGTGCAAGGTTTGTATTATTAGCAGCAGAGCCTCTAAGAGAAACCGTAGCCTGGGGAGGCCCTATTGTAATGAATACAAATGAGGAGTTGGAACTTGCTTTTGAAGAATTAGATAAGGGTACATTTATTAAACATAAAGTGTAAAATAAAAACTCCTAGTCCTTTACTATCCTTAATATTTTAACATCAAATTTGAAATAATCCCAGTTCCCCAAGATTTATAATCCGAGTGCCAATAATACCAATGGCACGGATTTTAAATCATCTCCAGCGAGAAAATAAAAATACTCAGATTTACAACTGTTTATAAATGCAAGATTTAGCACAATCTATCAAAAAGCTGATAAATTCATATTGAAAAAATTAAAAAACATTATTTTTTTATTTAATTTTACGCATATAACTTATTAACTAACAACAATAACATGAAAAT
>JAQVEY010000115.1 GCA_028697515.1 Bacteroidales bacterium
AAAACACTAAAATTATTTTCATATTTTTTATTATTTTTGCGAAGTATAAACTTCGGTTTAACATTTCGGGTAACACAGTACTTTTTGCTTAGGCTGTGTTGCTCTTTTTTAATTCTCTCTGAAATCTATTTGCTTATACACTTAAAAACAAATAAAATCTTTTACTTAAATTAGGATTGTCTTACAATGCTAATTCAATCATAAATAATTCTTTACTATTAGTCTCACCTCCTTTCTTATCTAAAATATTATATTTAATAAATCAAAATATTCTTTTCAACTCCTTCTTTATCAATACAAATCTTTCAAATATTTACAGCGTATCGGGAATAAAACCTTCTACTCTTTAATACGTTCGGGGATATTATAATTCCTCAACAACAAATATAATATATTTTTGTATTGTAATTTTACTAACCGACATTTAAATTATACATAAGGTAAAATCAGTGTTTAACTGAGGGGGGGGGTAATACGTTGAATATCAGCATGTTAAGCCAGTTGTCGCATTTTATTAAATTATACTAAGTGTATAATAAATTATACATTATGATCTAGAATTTGTTTAATGATTCAATTTTTTTATTCCCCATTCTCTCTCAAATACTCCGAGTTAATCAGATGCTCATACAATATTTCTGACCATAATTTATATCCAGATACCCTCATATGTCCATCAGTAGGCCAGTAGTAGTTTTTTAATGAATCTTTTGTTGATTCTTGTTTTTGGCGATGATAATCAAGCATGTTACAAACCATAATCTCATTTTGTGTTATCAGCTTATCTATTAATTGTTCAAACACTTTAAATTTGTAATGCAATTCTAAAGATTCGTTAAAATCGGGGAAGAAAAATACAATTGTTTTGCCTTTTTGTGAGAGTTGTTTTTCTTGTAGCTTGTTAATCTGTGTGCAAATTGTTTTATCTGCAGTAACCAGTTTGCCGTATAATTCCTGTTTATTCATAAAAATTTCGGGATGATCATAAACAACGAACGAAAAAGCTCTAAAAATATAACTCCATGAATAAAAATAGTACTGAAATGGCTGTGCAGTAAGGTAAGAGTCACGTTTTTTAGGATTTTTCAATATTAAATCGAGCATATCTCCAGAACCAAGACTGATGATAGTTATTTCTGGCTTAAATTCTTTCTGTAAAGTCTCGTAGAGTTTCAGTTCTGCAACAGGCTCAGAATCAGAAATACCTGCATTTATTACAATATAGTCTTCGAATCCTGTTTGGTGCAATTTGTCTTCAAGAAATATTTGCCAGGTCGAGTCTTGATGAGTGCCAACGCCTTCGGTAAAAGAATCGCCGATTGTCAAAATGACTTTTTTACCTTTTGTCAATGATTTTAAATTTTTCCTTTCCCTTATTCCATATTCGTTGTAGTCATGGGTAAACTGAAAATCTTTTGTTTTATAAACTATTGAAATATTGGCAGGATAATGTATTGTCTTGGAAATATTTTCTCCATAAAGTATTAGCGTTTTCAAATTTCTAAATCCATTTGTAAATGGAGAAATGTAGAACATTCCATAATTGTTTTCGCTATATGAACGATATTTAGGAGTAAAATACCTTAGTCCCAAGTCTAAAAGTACAATTAATACAAAGCTGATATAAATGCTATATTTTATCGTTTTAAACTTGTTTGAGGATGAAATTTTGGCAAATTTTCTAAAAAATAGAAATTTAATTAGCCAAACAATTCCTATAGCAAAGGCAGAATAGAAAAGCAAACTTGTCAAAACCCAAGATCTTCCGAGCAGTAAAACTGCAATATGAATAATCAATAAAATAAGGTAGATAATTATTGCACAAATACGAAATATTCTGTTTTTCTTTGACATTTACCAAAGTTTAGTAAAATCGGTTTGATGTTCGGGTTTGATAATCCAGTATGATTCAGATTTCTTGTTTGATATTGCTTTGTTTTTAGAAAACAGCTTTTGTAACAGCGAAAACGGAAAAAGAAAAAAGTAGAAGATAATCGAAAGGATGATTTTTGAAATAATAAAACCCATAATTATACCAATCCCTTGCCATACAAATGAAATATAATAAGCTAACTGAGGGATTAGACCTAAAATAAGACCTAAACTTGCAGCAACATAATAAAACACTGATTCTTTTGTAATAATTCCTACGATAATAAGACCTGCAGTTATTACAAGGCAATCAGCCAGATTTCTTTTTCTATCTTTAATTATTTTCATACTTTAAAACAAAGTGTAAACAAACGGAGCTACAGAGCTTGACCCTCCGAAAATTATCAATATGCCCACAAGTAGTAATACAATAATCATTGGGATAAGCCAATATTTTTTTCTTTCTTTTAAGAAATTCCACATATCTTTTAAAAATTCCATACTAATCGGGTTTAAATTTTTCTTTAAAAAGTTCCGGTTTGATATTTTGATGTTCCTTTATTAAAACATAATTCTGCATTATCAAAATATCCATTTCGGTTCTCATAAAACATCTGAAAGCATCGTCAGGAGTGCAGACTATAGGTTCGCCTCGCACATTAAAGCTTGTGTTGACTATAAGTCCTGTACCTGTCAGTTCTTTGAATTTTGTAATTAATGCGTGATAGTTAGGATTAGTTTCTTTATGTACTGTTTGCAATCGTGCAGAAAAGTCGCAATGGGTTACAGCTGGAATTACAGACCTTTGAGTGTATAATTTTTTCATCAGCTCCATTTCGTTATAATCATCGGGCAGCTTATTTCTTATTGATGCATTGACAGGAGCGGTATATAACATGTACGGAGATGAAACTTCAATGTCAAAATAATTTCTTGTATCTTCTGACAAAACAGAAGGCGCAAAAGGACGGAATCCTTCGCGGAATTTGATTTTCAGATTTAGTTTTTTCTGCATTTCGGAATTTCGTGCATCTGCAAGAATACTTCTGTTCCCGAGTGCACGTGGTCCATATTCCATCCTGCCTCTGAACCATCCACAGACTTTTCCTTCGGATATTTGTTTGGCAGTAAATGCAAATAAATCATCATTATTTTCAAAATATTTATAATCGGCAGAGTATTTTCTTAAGGTTTTTAATACCTCAGAATCAGAAAACTCAGGACCAAGAAATGCTCCTTTCATTTTATCCGATTCAGAGGCTGTGAATGGTATTTTTTTATGCATATAAGCATAAGCCATTGCAGCTCCTAAAGCCCCACCGGCATCTCCGGAAGCAGGCTGAATGAAAATTTTCTCAAAAAGTCCAGAACTTAAAATAACAGAATTTGCGACACAATTAAGAGCTACACCTCCGGCTAAACATAAGTTATTTTCACCTGTAAGTTTTTTTGCTTCTTTGGCCATATTCAGAACAATTTCTTCTGTAATTTGCTGAATGGCAAGTGCCATATTACAGTGCTGTTGTGAAATAGACTCGGAGGGCTCTCTTTTTTTTATGCCGAAAAGATTTTCCCATTTTCTTGTTTTTATCATTTTCAGACCTGTAGCAAAGCCATAATATTTCATATCAAGTTTTATACTACCGTCTGGTCTTATGTCAACAAGTTTTTCGCGAATTATATTTTTATATTTTTCTGTTTGTTCAGAGCCTTCAATTCCATAAGGAGCGAGTCCCATTAATTTGTATTCGCCACTGTTTACAACAAAACCTAAGAAATATGTAAATGCTGAGTATAATAATCCAAGTGAGTTGGGATAGTGTAGTTCTTTTATTATTTTTAATTCACCGTCTTTGCCGCATGCAATTGAAGCTGATGCCCATTCTCCCATACCATCTAATGTGAGAACTGCTGCAGAATCGAATCCTGAAGGATAATATGCTGAAGCTGCATGGGAGAGATGATGCTCGGAGAAATACAGTTTTAGTTTCTTTTTATCAAGATTTCCATTTTTTTTTAATTGTGAATATAATTCATCTTTAATAAAAAGTTTTTCTCTTATCCAGACCGGAATAGATTTTATAAATGAAGTCAATCCTTGTGGTGCAAAATGATAATAGGATTCTAGTAGTCTTTCAAATTTGAGAAAAGGTTTTTCGTAATAGACAACTGCTTCAATATCGGCAATAGTTAGTCCTGATTCGTTTAAACAGTACTTTACGGAATTTGTTGGGAATCCCGAATCATGTTTTTTACGACTAAATCTTTCTTCGTGTGCAGCAGCAATAATCTCATCATTATAAATAATACATGCTGCCGAATCGTGATAATATGCAGATATCCCGAGTATATACATTATCTGACCACAATTTCGGATATAAAATTACGTCCTAGTTCTTTGTTTATCCTTTTAACAAGTTCTGATCTTATCATTAAAAGTTCACTACGCAATATAGATGAATTCATACTAACGTACAAAACAGATTTGGAAACTTTTAGTTCAGTAGTTGCTTTATTAATATGAAACCCAGCTACTTCAAGCCACAACGATTTTATTCTTACCCTATCAATTCCGTCTTCAAGTTTGTTCGCTTGAATTGATTTTTTAATAAGTTCACTAATCTTTATCGTTTCTGACCTCCTCATACTTCGCTTACATTTTTCAATACAAATATGCGAAAAATAACTCAGATTTAAAATTGTATTAATAAAAATAATATCTTTATATATATAATCGTTTATAGATATGAAAATTTTAAAACAATAATATGAAAAGATTGAATATTTTGGTGTTGATTATAAATTTAATAGGTACAATAATTATTTTTAACAGTTGTGAAAAGAATGATACAAGCACAGATATCGTTTATAAAGCAATCAACAAGAATTATATACTTACAACAGATATCGATGCAATGAATTCACATGATACAATTGTAGCACAACATGTTGACAGTATTCTTAGCGGGTTTATTGAGGTTGAACTTATTTCCACTGGTTATATACGTTTTGATCTTGACGGGGACACATTAACCGATATGGCCTTTGAAATAATAAATCTATTGCCATACAACAACAACGAAATGCCTGAACATCTGGATACTTTGGCTGTGAGAGCATATCCTTTCTCTGCAGGAATATTGGATAATTCAACTTATAAATATGCAGATGCCTTGGATATTGAAACAACAATTTCGCAGGAAGGTAATTGGACAAATCAATTTGTTGTTTTGGGGACTTTGGCTCATGGAGGTCAATTTAACGGTAAAGGTGAAAAGTATCTTGCCATTCGTCTTAATGGAGAAAATGATTTTCGTTATGGTTGGATGAAGATTTATATATCGGAACATAATGATACTTTAAGAGTGATAGAGTATGCCTACAACAAAATAGAAGGTTCCGAAATTAGGGCTGGGCAGAAGGAATAAAGAATAAATGTCTAAAAATAATTGAAGATTTCTACATTCTAATATTCAAATTTTCATTTTATATGGTTTTGAGCTAAGATTATATTTACAAATCATTTTCCTATAAACTCTAATTAATTAACTTTGTGTCAATAAAATAACTTAGGGATATGAAAGTAAATGGCAAAAATTATCGTGCTATTTGGATGGAGGGTGAAAAAGTCTTTATGATAGACCAAAACAAATTGCCATTCAAATTTTCTGTTCATTTCTGCAACAATATCGACGAGACATGCTATGCTATTAAGACTATGATAACTCGTGGGGCAGGTTCAATTGGAGCTGCTGGAGCTTATGCAATGCTTCAGGTAATTTATGGCGACAAAGGTTTAGATATTATTTATAAACTAGAAAAAGCAAAGAAACAGATAGATTCGACCCGACCGACTGCTGTAAATTTATTTTATGCAACAAATAGAGTTTTAGAAGCAGCAAGAATTTCAAGAGAATTAGCAATAGAAGAGGCCCTAGCAATTGCTGATGAGTGTGCGTTGCAGGGCAAACTTATAGGAGAACATGGCAATACTTTGATTGATGATGGTTATTGCGTTGAGACACACTGTAATGCCGGATGGTTGGCTTTGGTTGATTATGGCTCTGCACTTGCTCCAATATATGCTGCAAAAAACTCGGGTAAGAATATTTTCGTTTATGTTGATGAAACTCGTCCGCGTAGCCAGGGTGCTAGACTGACAGCATGGGAATTGGCTCAGGAGAATGTGCCTCATGCGATTATTCCCGATAATGCTGGAGCTCATTATATGGTATCAGGTAAAATCAATTTATTTATTGCAGGAGCCGATAGAATTGCTGCAAACGGAGATACTGCAAATAAAATTGGAACTTTGGAAAAAGCTATTGCTGCAAAATATTACGGAATTCCATTTTATATAGCTGCACCAACAAGCACTATAGATATCAAAACTCCAAGTGGAAAGTCAATTCCAATTGAAGAGCGAAATTCTGATGAGGTACTGTTTTATTCTGGAAAGTTAAAAAATGGTAAAATAGAGAAAATGAGAATTGCAAATCCGGGATCAGGAGCTTTAAATCCGGCTTTTGATGTAACCCCGGCTTCTCTAATTAGCGGAATAATAACAGAAAAAGGTATTATTCAAGCAAATATAGAATCAATAAAAAAACTAGTTGAAGATGGAATTTAAAATTGAGCGTAAAACTGTTGCAAAAATTATGCGCAGATTATATAAACAAAACCTTACTACTGCAAGCGGCGGAAATGTTAGTATGAAGAATTCTGATGGATATGTCTTTATTACAGCAAGTAGAACAGATAAGTCATGTATGAATTGGAAAGATATTATTATTATTGACCCATCAGGAAAAAATATAACATCTGATTTAAAACCCAGCATGGAAACTAGAATGCATTTGGAAATTTACAAAACCCGTTCAGATATTTTTGCTATTGTTCATGCTCATCCTGTCTATGCATCTACATTTGCAGTTTCAGGCATAAAACCACAATCATCTATAACTGGGGAATCCAGATTTATTCTGGGTGATATTGTTATGGCTGATTATAAACTTATGGGTTCAGAATGCTTAGCTCAAGAATGTTCAAAATCATTAGAAAAATCAGAAACTGCTATATTGAAAAACCATGGAGCTATTTGTATTGGAAATACAATTTTCGAAGCTTATAATAGAATGGAAGTGCTTGAGATGACATGCAAGATTTATTTTAATACCTTGCTTATAAATAGATGCAATGTTTTAAGTGAGGAGGACTTGAAAAAGCTTGATGATATGAAATAAGTTTCAATTAAATCTGATAAATTCATAGCTTAAATTATCCGTAT
>JAQVEY010000116.1 GCA_028697515.1 Bacteroidales bacterium
TGAGTTTATTCATGCTGATATTTTTATAAAAAACAGAAATACTTTGCTAAAAGCATTACATGCAAAACCTAATGGTATTAGCATTCCTGAATTTAAGGAAATTATGCCTGGAACTAAAAAATTTCGTGCATTGATAGGTGAAATTTTAGAAAACGACAAGCTGATTCAATACACAAAAGACATAAATGACGAAACACTAATTGTAATTACACAAAAAGGAAAGGAATTTAACAATGCAAGTATATCTTGATAATACTGCCACAAGCTGGCCTAAACCGCATACAGTAGTTGACGCAATATCAGATTATCTCAGTAACTATGGAGGAAGTCCTGGAAGGTCGGGTCATGCTTTTGCACTAAAAGCAGCGCGAATTGTATTCGAGACAAGAGAACTATTAGCAGAATATTTCAATGCTGATTCTTCTGATAGAGTAATATTTACTTCAAATGCTACTAATGCCAGCAATATAGCATTTAAGGGCATTCTTAAAAAGGGCGATCATGTTATAACCAGCCACATGGAGCACAACTCAACAATTCGTCCATTGCGGCATTTAGAACAACAGGGAATAATAGAGTTAACAATTATTGATTGTGACCAAAATGGTAATATTGATTTAGATATACTAAAAAGCAGTTTTAAGCCAAACACTAGACTTGTTTCTACCATTCACGGATCGAACATTATTGGGATAGCTCTGCCTATTGAAAAGATTGGAGCTTTGTGTAAATCCAAAAATATATTATATCATGTTGACGCAGCACAAACAGCTGGTTTTCTACCTATTGATGTACAAAAAGATAATATTGATATTTTGACTTTTACAGGACACAAGAAACTACTAGGACCCTCAGGAACCGGAGGAATAGTTATTAGAAAAAATATTGACATTGACACACTAATTCATGGAGGTTCTGGGAGCAAATCAGAATCTGAAACTCATCCAGATTTCTATCCGGATAAACTTGAAGCAGGGACTCCAAATACCGTTGGAATTACCGGTCTTAAGGCAGGAATAGAATTTATTTTTAAACAAGGACAACAAAAAATAATCAATCATTCACAACAGATAACAGATTATTTTCTCGATTCTTTATCAGAAATTCAAGAACTTAATTTACATGGACCAGGTAAAGGAAAAAATATTTTACCAGTGATCTCTGTCACAAGCGATTTATTTCCCCCCGATAAACTTGCAAGTGTTCTTGACAAAAAATACGGCATTATGACTAGATCAGGTCTTATGTGTAGCCCTTTGGGACACAAAGCATTGGGCACTTTTCCAAAAGGTACTTTAAGATTTAGCCCAGGATTTTTCACAACAAAAAAAGACATTGATTATACAAGTGAATCATTAAAACGAATTATCACAAACAAAGAATATGAAAACAGTTGATGCAAAAGGGAAATTATGCCCTATCCCACTTATTATGACAAAAAAAGCTTTGGCAGAACTTTCAAATGATGAGATTCTAGAGATTTTAATAGACAGTGAAACATCTATGAGTAATGTATGCCATTTCTTGAAAGAATATAATATGCAGGTAAAATCCGAAAAACAAGGAAATATTTTTAGATTATTGGTAAATAAAACTGGCAATATCCCAGATAATGCGCCAGTTGAAGATTTTTGTACAATTAACAACACAAATCTATCAAATTATGTGATTACAGTTAAGCGAAACAGAATGGGTGATGGTGCTGAGGAACTTGGTCAAATTCTCATTAAAGCCTGTATAAATACTATACCTGAACTAGATTCAAAGCCTAAAAAGATAATTTTCCTTAATTCAGGAATATTTATGTGCCTAAACGATTCTCCTGTTATTGATTCATTAAAAAAACTAGAAAATATGGGAATAGAAATACTCGTTTGTGGAACATGTCTTGACTACTATAAGAAAAAAGAACAACTTGCTGCAGGAAGAGTATCAAATATGTACGATATTCTTAACTCTATGGCTGAAGCATCGAAAGTTGTTTTTGCATAATTATAACACTTTTCAATATTATTAAAACAATACAATAACAGATTAATCAAAAACATCAATGCATAATAAAGTTATTACATTTCAGTCAACTCATCATGTTTTAAAAGCGGAGAAGATACTAATAAAAGCAGGATTAAAATTCGATATTATTCCTACTCCGAAAAACATTTCGAGCGATTGCGGGATGTCAATAAGGTTTGATTCTCAAGTTATTAATTTATCTCTTTTATCTGAATTGCTTAATACAAACAATATTAGTTTTAAAATATACGATTACAAAATATGAAAGATTTTGACCTTTTAAGTACAGTAGAATACGGAGGCTGTTCAGCAAAATTGCCGGCATCAAAATTAAGTGAAGCACTCAGCGGATTACCTTCTACCCCACATCCTGATTTAATCGTTAATACGGACACACACGATGATGCTGGTGTTCTTAAAATAAATGATGAACTGGCACTAATTCAAACCACAGATTTCTTTCCGCCCGTATGTTCAGACCCATACGAATTTGGACAAATTGCAGCAACAAATGCTATGAGCGATGTATATGCAATGGGTGGAAAAGTTTTAAGTGCATTAAATATTATTACATTTCCTGCAAGTGTTTCGCTTGATATACTAAAAGAAATTCTTCGTGGTGGAATAGACAAGCTTATTGAAGCAGAAGGTGTTATGATGGGTGGACATACTATTGTTGACGAAGTTCCAAAATACGGTATGGCTGTCACAGGCACTGTACATCCAGAAAAAGTTATAACAAATTCTAATGCGGAACCCGGAGAAATTCTAATCCTTACAAAACCTATAGGTTCAGGCATTATATTAGCTGGCAAAAGAATTAATGAAATAGACGATGATAAATATCGTAAAGTTCTCAAAAGCATGATGCAACTTAATAAAGGTGGAGCAGAAGTAATGCAGAAATACGAGATAAAATGTGCAACTGATATTACAGGATTTGGTTTGGCAGGACATGCTCTCAAGATTGCTTTAGCAAGTAAGGTCTGCTTAAAAATTTATGCCGAAAAAGTACCTCTTTTCGAGGGCACATTTGAACTTGCACAATTAGGTTGTTTACCGGGTGCAGCTTTTCGTAATCTGGAATATATAAATGATTATTCAGAGTTTAATTCAAATGTTTCTGTTGACTATAAAATGATTATGTGTGATGCACAAACTTCAGGAGGATTATTGTTTTCATGCAAACCAGAATCTGCAAATAATATTCTGAATGATTTAAAAGCAAAAGGATTTGACTATAGTAAAATTATTGGCGAAGTAGTTAAATTAAACTCAAATAAACAATTAGTTTTCTGTTAAATAATACTATTTAGAATTTTTTGTTGAAATTATAATTAATTCTAAATAAGAAAATTTTATTGCACCAAAATAATAGGGTCATTTTTATGACATTTATCATATATCACAATAAAGCAATACCAATATTTATAAAATATTTTATATGTTTTTCAACAAGATTTTATTATACTTTTAATTTAGTAATAAAGCCCCAGCTCTTACAAATACTTATACTTTGAGAATTATTTAGAATAGGTATAAATTTTAATTAAAAAAACTATTTATATAAGTGTTTTAAAATTGAAAAATCTTTATATTTTTGTCATCTTGTAAACAAAAAACAGACATTGACAGAAAACAAATCATATAAAAACAAAAATTAAACTATTACTATGGACAACAAAATCAATTTAACTATTGACGGGCAGGTATATACGGCAAATATAGGACAAACCGTATTACAAGTTGCACGTGACAATGGAATTTACATTCCTAGTCTATGTTACCATCCACGTACAGGAAAAGCGGGTAAATGTCGTGCTTGTCTTGTTGAAGTGGAGGGTATTCGCGGACTTAAAGAAAGTTGCGGACTTGAAGTAAGAGAAAATATGGTAGTAAATACCAGAACAGAACGTATAATGGAAGTTCGCAAGATGATAGTTGAGCTTCATTTGTCGAACGGTGAGCACAATTGTATTGCATGTGAGAAGAACGGACATTGCGAGCTTCAAGACATGGCATACCATTGTGGTGTTGAAAGACCTCATTTTCCCGTTGAACATGTTACTGCAGAATTAGATACTTCATCAGAAGGAATTATTCGTGATTCGAACAAATGTATTCAGTGCGGAAGATGTATTCGCGCTTGTAATTATAATGTAATGCACGAAGTTCTTGATTTTGGTTGGCGTTCAGGTGATATGAAAGTTATTTGCGATGATGACAAACCTATGGGAGAATCATCATGTGTACAATGTGGAGAATGTGTTCAGGTTTGCCCAGTTGGTGCACTCACATTTAAAAATGCCAAAGGCGTTGCTCAATATAAAGAGCTGAAAAAGACTAAAGTAATATGTACTTACTGCGGTGTTGTATGTTCAATTGATATGTATACCAAAGATAATAAATTTGTTTACTCACTTGGTACCGAAGAGAACTGGGAGGAATTACCTAACAAGGGTATGCTATGTGTAAAAGGTCGTTTTGGGTTTGACTTTTTGAATCGTGAAGACAGATTAAATACTCCACTTATTCGTAAAAATGGGGAATTAGTTGAAGCAAGCTGGGACGAAGCATTGGATTTGGTTGCTAGTAAATTTTCTGAAATAAAAGAAAAACACGGACCCGGATCTTTGGGATTTTTCACTTCTGCAAGGGTTTCAAATGAAGAAAACTATGCAGTTATGAGGCTTGCAAGAGGTGTAGTTGGAACAAACAACATCGACCATTGCGCTCGGCTCTGACACAGCTCTACGGTTGCGGGACTGGCAACCACATTAGGTTCAGGTGCTATGACAAACAGCATGCAAGAAGCCGACAAAGGTAATGTAATACTTGTAATTGGTACAAACACTACTTGGAATCATCCAGTTTTTGGAGGAATGATTAAAAAAGCTGTAAAAGAAAAAGGAATAAAACTTATTGTTGCAGATCCAAGAGATATTGGTTTATCAAAAATTGCTGATATTCATTTAACACAGAATCCGGGTTCTGATACTGCATTATTAATGGGTATGCAGCACATCATAATAAAAAATAATTGGCATAATAAAGAATTTATTGCTGAAAGAACAGAAGGTTGGGATGAGTACGCAAAGAGTCTTGAGTTCTATACTCCTGAAAAAGTTTCTGAATTATGCGGTATATCCGTTGAAGACCTTAACGCCACAGCAAAATTATATGCTACTGCAGGTCGCGGTGCTATTTACTACGCTATGGGAATTACACAACATTCCCACGGAGTTGATAACGTAATGGCATGTGCTTGCTTACAGATGATTCTTGGTAATTATGGCGTTCCCGGTACTGGTGTAAATCCTTTACGCGGACAAAATAACGTACAAGGGGCTTGTGATATGGGTGGATTACCAAATGTATTCACAGCATATCAACCAGTAATTAACGAAGATGCACGTAAGAAGTTTGCTGATGCATGGGGTGTTAAATATGAATTCCTTGATGACAAAGTCGGGCAGACGGTTACAACAATGGTTGAAAATGCAGGTGATTCTATAAAATGTCTTTATATCGTTGGTGAAAATCCTATGATGTCCGATCCAAATCAAAATCATGCAAGACATCAATTCGAAAAGCTTGATTTTATTGTTGTTCAGGATATTTTCTTAACAGAAACAGCACAAATTGCTGATGTAGTTTTACCAGCAGCTGCATTTGCTGAAAAATATGGTACATTTACAAACACTGAAAGAAGAGTTCAATACTCCTTTAAAGCATTAAATCCTCCAGTTGGAGCAAAATACGACCATGAAATAGTTGCGGAAATAGCAAAACGAATGGGCTGCCTAGATTTTCCATCAACTGTAGAAGAATTATATTCTGAAATAAGAAAACTCACTCCTTCTTATGCTGGTATTTCTTATGAAAGGATAATGAATAAAGCAGGATTAAGATGGCCCTGCCCAACCGAAGATCACCCTGGTACACCTATTTTACATGGGGCTAAATTCTCAAGAGGTCTTGGATTGTTAAAAGCTATTACATACAGACCTCCTGTTGAATATGCAAATAATGAATATCCATTAACACTTACAACAGGAAGATTACTTCAACATTATCATACAGGATCAATGACAAGAAGATCTAAAGTACTTCATGGAATAACTCCTTCGGGATATGTTGAAATAAATACAGTTGATGCTGCAAAGCTAAAGATAAAAAACGGCGAAACAGTAAAAGTTTCATCATTGAGAGGTAGTATAAACATAACTGCAAAAGTTACTGAAAAAATTAAGAAAGGTGTTGTATTTATTCCTTTCCATTTTGCAGAAACTGCTGCTAATATTTTAACGAATGACGCTTATGATCCAGTAGCAAAAATTCCGGAATATAAAGTATGTGCTGTTAAAATTGAAAAAATTTAAGTTATGCTTGTTAAATTTAAAATCTAGAAATGATGAAAGAAGAATTAAAAAATAAAATACAGAAATTGATGCAGAAATATCCTAAAAAGGAATCTGCTTTAATGCCTGCCTTAACTCTGGTTCAGAAAGCTTATGACAACAACCTTACTAAAGAATTAGTAGAAGAAATAGCTGACTTCATTGGAGTATCATATTCCAGAGCTTATGGTGTTGCGACATATTATTCAATGTTTAACATCAATAAAGTTGTTGGCAAATATCATTTGCAGGTAGATACCAATATCCCGGCAACATTAATGGGTGCTGTTGAAATTTTCAATTATTTAAGTAAAAAACTTGGAATTAAACACGGCGAAACTACTGCTGACGGATTATTTACTTTAAGTCATGTTGAATGCCTTGCTTCTTGTGGCACATGTCCGGTTATACAGGTAAATGATAAATACTACGAAATGATGACTACCGAGAAGGTAGATATGCTTATCGATTCTCTTCGCAAAGGTATTATGCCCGAGATTCCGGTAAAATACAATTTTGGCTCATTATGTAATGTACTACTAAAGAATGTTGAAGTAGAGAATTCTGCTAGTATAGAAGTATATAAGAAAAACGGTGGTTATTCAGTTTTGGCAAAAGCTTTAAAAATGACTCCAGACCAAATAATCGCTGAAGTTAAAGATTCTCAGTTACGCGGTCGTGGTGGAGCTGGTTTCCCTACAGGTGTAAAATGGGGATTTT
>JAQVEY010000117.1 GCA_028697515.1 Bacteroidales bacterium
GATCACATGTTGTAAAGTTGCTGCAATATCTTTATCTCTTTGAGTATAATCTGTCCCTGGTTTTCTAGGTTCTCCAAGTAATTTTATCAAACTTTTAGAATACATTCTCTTTCTTTTATTAAGAGAAAAATATTTCTGATTTAGTTTATAACTCCCGTCTTCAGAAATTTGGATTATTTTCTCGAACTGTTCAGCAAAACTAAGATTGCCAAAACTTGCCAAGGCCATTGTTGTGCCCTCGCCACTGTTAGCTTTAAATCCCAGAAAAGTTGTAATTGTTGTATAAAGTAAGCCCAGCGAATCGGGGTAATTAATCTGATTAGTTATTAATATTTCTTTGCCTTTGCCATATCCAATGCTCGAAGTAGCAAATTCACCTACGCCATCGTTTATAATAATACATGCCTCATCAAATTCAGAAATTAAAAAGCAACTTGCAGCATGAGCATGATGATGGGGTATAAAAAACACCTCCCCCTTATAAGCGAATTCACGTTTAAGAACTGCTGGCAAAATTAACCTGTCTTGTAACCACTGAGGCATATTTCGAATAAATGCCCCGTAAGAAAATGGAAATTTTGCAACAATATCCTGAACAACACGACTAAATTTAAGATATGGTTTCTCGTAAAATGCGACATAATCAATTTGATTGAAACTTATATCTGCTTTCTGAATACAATAATTAATTGCATTAATGGGAAAATCTGAAGAATTTTTTATTCTGTTAAACCTTTCTTCCTGTGCTGCTGCTACCAATACCCCATCTTTAACCAAACAGGCAGCAGAGTCGTGATAATAACAGGAAATTCCCAGAATATTCATATCTTAAAATTTATTCAAATATAGGAAATTTTCAGAAAGGCACACTAACAAAATACCTATTTATGTATTGCTAAAGAGTTCAATAAATTACTTAATTAAGAAATAATTCTTAACAATTTCTTTTGCATTATCAAACCTTTGTTCGCTAACACCTTTAACTACAGAATAATCCAGACCATGTTGAATAATTTCGCTCTTATATTTTTCATAAAGTTCGGGTCTTATATCAGGATTTTCGCGTAATGGATCAGGCTCCCATATTAAATCATAATAGCAAAGCAAGTGTAAGTCAGCAGCAGTACTTTTTATTGCAACATTTAACCATGCTGGATATTTTCCAAAACAATGCATTAGCCATACTTTTGTTATTATTAAATCTGTATCAAAAAAAACATACTCATGACCAGAATTCATAATTAGATTTTCAGTTTCTATCTGCAATTTGGCAATTTCAACAACATCTTTGTATGTATAAGATCTGTTCAGATTTAAGATATATTCTCTGGCGATTTCAGTTACATAAGGTGCAGAAAAATATTCTGCCAATAGTTTGGTAAGTGTAGATTTCCCAGTAGATTCTGGACCTGTAAGAACTATTTTTTTTGTTCTACTCATTAACAAGAAATCTTTTCCATTTATAATAACCAACAACCGCCAAAACAGTTAATACTACAAATAATATTGCAGTTGGGTACAGAGCTTTATATATATATAATCCAGATGAAACTAAATCAACAACAATCCAAAACAGCCAATTCTCAATAATTTTTCTTGCAAGCAACCATGTTGCAACTATACTTAAAGATGTGGTAAACGCATCTCCCATAGCTACATCAGTATTCGTAAAATTTTTAAGAATAAAATAAATCGCAAAAAACATGATAACAGATATTCCTAATGTATATAGCCACTGTACAGGTTTTAATTTATAAGCAACTAAGTTTTCTGTATTGTTTTTTCTTCTACCGCTTAACCAAAAATACCATCCGTAAATACTAACAATCAGGTAATAAAATTGAAAGGACATATCAGCATAAAAGCGTGAATCGTAAAATACAACAATATAAAAAGACACCATTATTATTGATGTAAGCCAATACCAGTGATTTTGACGAATTTGTAAAAATATCCCAAATAAACCTAATGCAGCGGCAGTAACTTCAATCCAGTTCAGATTTAACCATTCAAGAACAAAATCCATTATTTACCTTTTAACAATGAATCATAAAGCTTCTCATCGTTAATAATCTCTTCGGCACGTAAAAAGAAGGGATTGATATCATTGTAAATCATCCAGAATTCATTATTTCTCCAAATATCTCCTGCTATTAGAGCTTTAAGATGAGTCTGTAAATATTTTTCTTGTTCATTGGTAGCCGGAGTCAGCGAGTCCACATTTATTTTTTGCTCAATTACAACATCCTTTAACTCAGTTAAAACAGACTGATCAACTATAAAGTTTCGTTTGAAGGTTTCAATGTCAGGATATTTGTTTTTGAGTTCCTCTCTATGTGTATCAACGTACTTAGAAACGAAATTAAAAATTATTCCTTTCCTAATCAACTCTATGTGGTAATCAGATCTTAATGTGGTATCAATACCAACAAAATCATCCGGCATAATACCTCCACCTCCATAAACACTCTTTTTATAAACAAGAGTTTCAAATTTTAGTGAATCGGCAAAAACAATACTATCTTTTGACAAGAACTCTCCATGTAAAAAACGTTCGGTAATGTCATCAGCATATTCATCATAGCCTTCAGCGTACGGTTTTTGAATAAGTCTTCCCGTTGGTGTATAATAACGTGCAATAGTTAACCTTACAGCTGAGCCATCAGTTAATGGCATTTCGCGTTGTACAAGACCTTTTCCAAAAGTACGTCTGCCAACTATTACAGCACGATCCCAGTCCTGCAAAGCTCCCGAAACGATTTCGCTAGCAGAGGCGGAGCCCTCATCAACAATTACAACAAGTTTACCTTTATAAAAGCGACCTTCTTTAGTTGATTTGTAATCAGTACGTGGCATCTTCGCACCTTCAGTGTATACAATCAGTTTGTCATTTTGAATAAACTCATCACAAAGGCTTACTGCTTTATCAAGATAGCCTCCAGTATTTCCAGTTAAATCTAAAATTATATTTTTAACTCCAGCTTTAACAAAAATTGTAAATACTGAATCCAATTCTTGCTGAGTAGTTCTCGCAAACTTATTAAGTTTGATATAACCAACTTTATCTTCGGTAATATAACTGGCATCTATACTGTAGATAGGAATTACATCTCTGGTTATATTAAAAACTAATGGTGAATCTTCTCCTCTTCTCTGTATTTCTACTTTCACCACTGTTCCTTTTTTACCTCTTAAACGTTTAGCAACTCCTTCATTATCAATACCAACTCCCGCAATATTTTCATCATCTACAACAAGAATCCTGTCACCTGTTAAAATACCAACTTTTTCGGATGGACCACCACTAATTACACCGACAACGAGTAAAGTATCATCCATTAATCTAAACTGAACACCAATGCCTTCAAAACTTCCTTCAAGGGGTTCTTTCATTTTAGCAATTTCTTCAGCACTTATATACATCGAATGAGGATCAAGCTCTTTTAACATATTAATAATTGCAACCTCAACTAAATCATCCAACTCAACCGAATCAACGTACATTGCATCAATCAGTGAAAGCATTTTGTTAAATTTCCTAGATTCAGAATTTACATCCTGAGCAAAGGTATTAAAAGAAAAAACAACACAACCGAATAAAACTAATCCAAAATATCGTATAAACATGATAAAAATATTTAATTTGACAAAGTTAACAAACAATCATAAACCTCAAGTATATTAACATTTTTTTAATTTTTTTTAAGCCTTATTTTTTGAAACAAATCTTATTTATCATCAAAAACAGAACCATAATCAACTAAATTAATAATAGGCATTTATAATTATTAACATTTTTTGCACATGGGTATTAAATTAAAATTTAAATATTATTTTTGCATTGATATTGGTTTTTCAGCTTTCAAAACTGGAACTAAGAGGGAAACAGGTGTAAATCCTGTACAGTACCCGCTGCTGTAAGCTCTTTATAATGTTGCAATCTACAAGTCACTGTTAGCCAACTGGCTGATGGGAAGGCAATGCAACATGGAGTAAGTCAGAAGACCTGCCGATAGAAGTCATTAGTTATAAAGCTTTCGGGGACAAAAGCTGATATGAGAAATTCTTATGTTTTTTATCCCTGGAAAATTTAAGGCTAAGGAGAAGGCTGAGGCTGAGGAGGAAAAAAAATGGATTTATAGGTTGAAAAAATTTATAAGAATACAGAATATATGAAATACAATGATTTTAGAGATTTCCCAGTATGGCAAAAGGCATATGAAATGGTTCTCCATATATACAAATTAACATTTACATTTCCAATTGAAGAACGTTACGGTCTGACTTCAGACATGAGAAGAGCAGCAAACTCAATTGCACATAACCTTGCTGAGGGTTATGGACGTTATGAAAAAAAAGATAAAACTAGGTTTTATAAAATCGCAAGAGGAAGTGGTACTGAACTACAAAGTCAATTAATGGTCAGCTATGGTCTTGGATATATAAAAGATATTAAAGTTCGAGACGAAACATTCGATAAAATTGGTGAAATAATTATTGAAATTAACAACTTAATAAAGTCAGTAGAGACCAGACCTTAAAAAAATAATCTAAAAACAATATTATTATGAAAATGACAAATTTATTACGAAAATTGATCAACAAGTGCAAAGACCTCAGCCTTAGCCTCAGCCTTAGCCTAATACCTTTAAAGCAAACACTTATCGCAGTGCTATTTATTTTCAGTTTTACAATGACTTTTGCTCAAAACATCGTTGATTTTGAAGAACTTAGTCTCGAACCTGAATCTCACTGGAATGGTAGTGATCTTAGTGGTAGTTTTACTAGTGGATATGCCAAGTTTTATAACACTTATACCGACTGGGGAGGCGGTATAGGAACGTGGAATGGATTTGCCTATACCAATGAAACAGATGTAACAACTTATTCGTATGAAAATGAATTTTCCTCCGCTACAGGCGAAGGTGTGTGGTCTTCAGATAATTATGCGGTGTCTTATATTATGGGTGATTGGGAAAATAACTACAATCCTATTCCATCTATTCTAAAACTTGATCTCGAAACAGCTCCAGAAGTAATACCCGGCATGTTTGTTTCCCTTAATGCTTATGCATCATTATACATGTCTGATGGGGACTTTTACAGCAATAATCAACACTGGCTTAAACTTCATATTGTTGCCTATAGCACGACTTCATGGTATTTTGCCTTTACTGATATTATGTTGGCTGATTATCGCTTTGACAATTCAGATCTTGATTACAAATTTGATAACTGGACCTACGTTGATTTGACATGGGCAGAAGGGACAGACAGTCTTTTATTTTATATCGAATCAAGTGATGTAGGTGACTATGGAGTAAATACACCTGCATATTTCTGCATTGATAATATTGGAGAAGAATGCCCTGAAGGTATTCCACCAATGGAAACAGAAATATATCCCGACTATTATATCAGCGGAGGATCATCAATACAAATATCTGCTTATGTCAGAGGTGGCGTTCAGCCTTATTCATTTGAATGGAGCAACTCTTCAAGTCTTGACGATCAATATTCTCAAACCCCATTGGCAAGTCCTGAACAAAGCACAAGTTATACAGTAACTGTTACTGACGCATTAGGTAATCAAAATACCGGTACTGTTAATGTTTGGGTTGATGAAGTCGGAATTAATCAGAATAATATTTTTAAACCATTAATCTACATTGAATCCGACAAACTAATAATTGAATCTGACCAAGTCTTAGAAAGCGTAAAAATATATGATATGACAGGAAAACTGCTTAATGAAACTAAAGCTCAATCCAATACAACTTCTATTAATTTAGATAATATGTCAAACGGAATTTATCTTGTTCAAACTTCTGATGGGAGAGTATGTTCAACCCAAAAAATACTAAAATAATGAGATTATTTTTCGTGATTTTTATTTTGTCCGTTATGGTAAAGTTTTGTTTTGGACAGAGTTTTCCAGAAGGAACAAATGCAATACACAAAGATTCGTCCATCTTTGTTTCATGGGCGGTATCTGCTAATGTTGAACGTGGGTATATCAACATTTCAGACACTGCCTTTACATATACTGAAAATGGCACATCCTCAAATTTTGCATGGAGCGGCAGTATCGAAAATGCAACAGGAATAGCAGATGGGCAGTTGTTAAGTCTCGGCGATGGAGGCTCTATAGTTCTTGAATTCGGCTATGCGATATACAATGGACCCGGCTACGATTTTGCAGTATTCGAAAATGCTCTTTTTTCGCCTCCTACACAAACAACTAATGCTTTTGTGGAATTAGCTTTTGTAGAGGTGAGCAGCGACGGAGTCAACTTTGAAAGATTTCCGGCTGTTTCATCATTACAATATACTCAGCAGGTCAATGCTTTTGCAACTGTGGACTGGAGTTTATTTGAAAACTTTGCAGGTATTTATCCGGTTTTTTATGGAGTCCCATTCGATTTGGAAGACATTGCAGGAGATATTGCCGACAAAAATAATATTACATATATCCGAATTGTTGATGTCGTTGGAAGTATTAATCCTGATTACGCAAGTTATGATTCTGAAGGCAATATAGTTAATGATGCATGGCCAACACCATTTGCAACATGTGGATTTGACCTTGATGCTGTTGGTATCGTAAACTCTACACAGGATGTTTATACAAATAGCTACTCTGATTTCTCAATATACCCAAATCCTGCAAGAGACTTTATAAGCTTTTCTATTGAAAAAAATGTTGACTTAATAATTACTGATTTATCCGGCAGAATAGTTAAAAATTGCAATTGTGTAACAGGTAATACGAAAATAGATATATCAGAGCTAAATTCAGGAATGTACATGATAATAATAAATGATGGAAACAAAATATATTCTCAAAAACTGATTAAAAATTGATTAAAGATATTCGAAATATCATTTTTATAATCCTATTACCTATTTGTGGAATAGCACAGGATATTTACTTTCCTGACAGCATCAGGGTTTTTGATGAAATTTTTATTCTTGCCGAAAAAGATTTGGATCAATCAGGTTCTAAAATTATTAAAATTGATTCTTTAATTATTGAGAACAAGATTTTAGGAGATTTATCATCATTATTATCGGAAAACAGTCCAGTATTTATAAAATCTTATGGTAGAGGTTCTCTTTCAACAGCC
>JAQVEY010000118.1 GCA_028697515.1 Bacteroidales bacterium
CGGGAACTGTGCAAGATATACGCGGAGCAAGTCATACAGAATTAAAACATATTGTTGATTTTTGGGGGCTTGATAATGTAATAATCATTGCCGCTTCTCCCTCCCGCAAAAATATTAAATCTTATCGGACAGATACAGAAAATGTAATCCTCGAAACCATTGCAAGAAGACCTTGTACTCTCGATGACCTTTCAAAAATTTTAGGAAAACATGTAAATGAAATTAACAAATATCTTGATGTACTCGAAGCAGACAACAAGATTAAATCAGTAAAACAAGATAGGGGCATGTTTTATCAATTAAAATAATCTAATAATATGAAAAAAACTCTTCTTATACTAATAACAACACTTTCATTATCAGGATATTCAAATGATTTTGACAAATATCTTATCCCATATCCAAAGAACATTAAAACTACAAGTGGTAACAACGGTCCTATTTATTGCAACGCAAAAGCAGAACAAGTTTTACAAATATTTAAGAAACTTTGTGATTTAAATATGACTGGGGAATTATTGTTGCCAAACATTGTTTATGATATTCAATCCGTTAGGTTAGGCATTGATTCTATAAATCTTCAGTCACAAGCTTATTATATAAAAATAGAAGAAGAATCCATTTCGATTCTTGGTCAGAATCAGGCTGCTCTATTTTATGCAAAACAGACAATACTTCAATTATTATCTTACTGCATAACAGAAAATAAGCCCTTACCATGTCTTTCAATTAAAGACTATCCCGACTTTGAACGTAGAGGTTATATGCTGGATATTAGCAGGGATAAAGTTCCAACAATGGAAACTCTTTATTCCTTAATAGATTTGCTGACAAGATTAAAAATAAACGAATTTCAACTATATACAGAACATACTTTTGCATATAAAAATCATAAAATAGTTTGGGAAAACTCAAGCCCTATGACTGCAGAGGAAATTCAAGCACTTGACATTTACTGTAAAGAAAGATTTATTGACCTTGTTCCAAATCAAAATTCATTTGGACACATGGAAAACTGGCTGAAACACGACGAATATCTAGACATAGCCGAGTGCACTACAACTTGTAAAACGATATGGGGACCAAGCAAACGACATAGTCTTGACCCTACAAATCCAAAATCGTTTGAGTTAATGCAAGAACTTTATGGTGAACTTTTACCAAATTTTTCGAGCGAGTATTTCAATATTGGTTGTGACGAAACAGTTGAATTGGGATTAGGTCGTTCTGCTCCTACCTGCAAAAAACAGGGGAAAGGCAGAGTTTATCTGGACTATCTTATAAAACTTAATAATGAAGTTACCAAACATGATAAAAAAGCTCAATTTTGGGGAGATATTATTGTTAACCATCCCGAACTGATAGAAGAATT
The DNA here is from genome assembly GCA_028697515.1 of Bacteroidales bacterium. GTDB lineage: Bacteria > Bacteroidota > Bacteroidia > Bacteroidales > ML635J-15 > Bact-19. The sequence goes on from JAQVEY010000118.1 coordinate 1,373, forward strand.
GCCTGAAAATATGACTGCACTTGTTTGGGGTTATGATGACAAGTTTACTGCCGGCAAGGATTTACCTAAATTTGTAACTGCCGGACTTGATTTCTATGTTTGTCCTGGGACTTCTACATGGAATTCACTTATTGGCAGAAATCAAAATGCTTTCGAAAATCTTAAAAATGCGGCAATACAAGGTAAGAAATATTTTGCAAAAGGTTATTTAATTACAAGCTGGGGTGATAATGGCCACTGGCAACCATTATCTGTAACATATCCTGCAATGCTTCTCGGCGTGGCATATTCATGGAATTATAATGAAAAAACATTCGATAATCTGGAATTTATCTTAAACCATTATGTTTACGAAGACAAAACCGGAAACACTGCCAAAGCGATTCTAAAACTAGGATATGCAGACATAAAAACAAACATTCCGAATGGCAACGCAAATGCTTTTCACCTGATGCTGTACAGATATAAATGGACTATGGATGGTTTTTATCAAACAAAAGAACTTAATATAGAAGGACTTGAAGCTGCTGAAAAAGAAATCCTAGCTGGACTTGAAATACTTAAAGATGCTAAACCACAATCAAAAGATTCTGCTATTATTATTTCAGAAACCGAACAAGCAGCAAATTTGGCCTTACATGGGATTCATTTAGGAATAGCAAGACTTTATGCAAAAGACAAAGCAACAGAAAACATACCAAAAGAAGTAAAAGAAGAACTAGTTGCTGAATTAAAACCATTGATAGAAAATCACAAAAAACTTTGGACGGTAAGAAATAGACCGGGTGGATTAAAAGATTCGGCAGGTAAACTCGAAAATTTGTTGAATTACTATAATAAGTGATTATGAATACAATTGAAATTGTCCCACTTTCGGAAAAAGAATTATCCAATTATCGGTTACTGAAGAATATATCATTTATTGTTTATTCAGTTTTAATTATTATTGCCATAATAGTTGTCTTAGTTTTTTTTAATAAAAAGCCTTCCGTTATATATGAAGTATTGAGTTTTGAATTTATATTTTTAGCTTTTGTTATTTATGCTAATTATGTATTTAGTCGTGAATACAAAGAAGGTAAAAAATATATTTATAAAGGACCACTTCACGGAAAGTTTTCAAAATTTGGAAATAAAAGAACAAAATATTTATTTACTATTGGGGAACACACTGTTGGCGTAAATCTACACGAATATCTGGCATACGAACAAAATGATTTGATTGAAATTCATTTTAGCTATCATTCTAAAAATTGCCTTTATATAAAGTCAATTAATGATTCTAACGAAGGAAAAATAGAATAATAGAGCATCATATCTGAACCGGTGGCTTCGGCTTAATACAAAACAAATCTAATTCCCAACTCCCAGTTAGAATTATTTCGATTAGAAAAGAAATCTTGATAATTAAAACTCATTCCATTTATATTGACCTGATTATTCCAGATGTCAAATGCAGGCCCATCTGTCATATTTATATTATAGGCTCCAAAAAGTTCGGCATGTGGAGATATTCTTATTCCAAGACGTGCACCTATTTTCATATATCTTGTATATACCATGTCATCAGGATACTCCCAGACAGTAAAACTTGTCCATTTTATATTTGTTGCATACTCTCTTCCATATGATCCGAAAACTTCAATAACTGCAAAACTTCTCAACCAGATATTATATGAAATTCCGAAATCAAATCTGGGGAAATTAATCATCCCGTTTAAATAAGAATTATTATAATTACTAAACTGATAACCTGCTTCAAAAAAAGCCCCGTATTGTGATCTATTACCAAGATTGCAATATATAGAACTGGATATTCCTCCAGGCTTCGAGCTCACACCTGACAATGACCAACCAAGAATCGTCCTCTTATCGATATAATTTGTGTTTTTAAGCTTATTGTCTTTTTTTGTAGAAATAGTTTTATTTATATTTATCGGAGTTTGCTTTTCCAATTTGTATGTTTTCTCTTTTAACATACTTCCTTCCGGTAATTCGTCATAAACTGTTTGATAACCGGTTTTGCAAATTTTTATTTTATTGTGTTTCGAATAGTCAAGACTAAATTCATGCGGTGTTGTACCTAATAATACATTATTGACGTATAATTCGGCATCTGCAGGCTCCGTTATTATTGTAAGTTTTCGACCTTGTTTTAAGTCAAAACTATATTCTGCAGTCTTATCATAAATTACTTCAACTAATTTCGTTTCCGATACATAGCCCTCTTTTTCTAAGCTAATTTTCCTCATACCAACCGGAACATCTCTTACAAATCTTGGTGTTGTCCCTACATATTCTCCATCAATTAAAATACTTGCTCCTGCAGGAAATGATTGAACAGAAATTGTTCCTAATTTTGCTTCGAGATAACGTTCAATATTATAATCACGATTAGCAACTATCAAAATCTCTTTAGTAAATGTTTTATAATTATCTGCACGTATTTCAATTATGTGAACACCTTCGATTATTTTCCCCGAATATTTACCTGTGCCAATTTTTTGATTGTCTATAAATATCTCTGCAAAATCAGTTGTTACTATATTTATTTTGCCATAAATATCTAATTCTTCAAGAGTTTTATGAACATTAATTGTATTTCCTGCACTTACATTTAATTCAAACTCTATATCTTTGTGCAAGGGGAGTTCAATTTTACACAAATAATCTCCTTCTTGAAGAGGTACTGTAAGCGGAGAAATTCCTTTCAGTTTATCATTTATATATACTGAAGCTCCAGTTGGTGAAGTCTCAAATACAACAAATTCTGTTTTTACATCTTCTGTTGCTGCAGGATTTCCATTAGATCCGCCTGTTAAAGTTAATTTATAAACTTTTGAACTTTCAATATTTATTGGAATAATATATTCAAGTGGGATGTAGCCATTTTTTATAATTTTCAGCATCTTTTCCTTTTGCGAAACATATACCCAGAACTCACCTGTTTTTGTAACAATATCGCCTTCAATTCCCAATCTTGTTTCAAAAAACAAATTATTCAAATTTGTGTAAATTTTAATAATTGCGCATTTCTGATCATTTACATCTTTACGTTCATATTTAATAGCAGACAAATCGCTTAAATCCTCTTCAAAAGACAAAACTCTAAAAGTCTGAGCGCTGCTCTCGAGGGATAAAAATAATATGAAAAATATTGTGTAAATCTGTTTCAAATCTTTTGCATTTTATTGAATTTGCAAAAGCAAAATATAAGCCAAAACAACAATATGGTTATTAAAATATTTTGATAGTTTTATTTTGATTTGATTATTTCATTTACAAAAATTTCTATCCCATTAACAGCAGTTTCTTTTATATGCTTAAAACCATATGTGTGTTTAATGCTAGTATCGGGATCAATTATATATTTTAAAGCATATGATGGAACATAATTTATCAGACTTGCTGCTGGATAAACTTGTAATCCAGTACCAATGACTAGAAATATATCAGCAGTTTTAACAATCTCAATAGCATTTGTAATTTCAGGTACCTGTTCGCCAAACCAAACGATGTGAGGTCTTAATTGGTAACCACTAGGACAAGTATCACCTAAATTCAATTCATCACCCTGAATATTCACAATAATATTTTGATTCCCTGTACTTCTCGCTTTTCTTATTTCGCCATGCAAATGCAAGACATTTGCAGATCCGGCTCTTTCGTGTAAATCATCAACATTTTGAGTAATGATTTTTACATCAAATTCAGACTCTAGTTCTTTAATTATCAAATGAGCCTTGTTGGGTTTAGCCTGAACAACTTTTTTTCTTCTAAAATTGTAAAAATCAAGAACAAGCTGAGGGTTTTGTTTCCATGCTTCGGGAGAAGCAACGTCTTCAAACCTATATGATTTCCACAAACCGTCATTATCCCTAAAAGTTGGAATTCCACTTTCTTTACTAATGCCAGCGCCGGAAAGGACTACTAGTGTTTGCATGGACTTTAGGTTTTGATACATTCGTAAATGAGAAATTTTTCTGTTAGCCAATTTGCTTTTGGCTCTTCAAAACGTTTTATTAGTTTGAATGAAATATTATCATTAATTTTAAAGTCTCCGATAATTTCTTGTCCATCCTTATCAATAATATAACTATTGGAATCTGTGCTAATTATTAATACAGGCTTATCATTCCAGATACTGTCCGGCACGTTCTTAAACCACTTTTCAAGATCAGTTAGTTTAACTGGATTTGTTTTTATTTTAAGGTGGTCAACACTCGGATGATTCCATTTTACATAATAGCAGTAATCATTTCTGCCCAACGAATAAAATGGGGTTTGGTTTTCTCTGTAAATCATCACAGAATTCATGTTAGACTCTAGTGCAAATAATATAGGATTAGTTTCATAATGCTCATCAAGAAATTCAGCAACTTCGTCTGCATGTGAAAATGGTGCATATCTATAGTTGGCGATTTGTACTTTGTACTGGTAACTACAGAATAGCATTATTGGAACAAGAATTATGTACCACTTTAAATTAAATGCTCTATCTGTCCAATTAAATAATATTATTATAAATGCCAATAAGGTGTAGAATAAAAAGATGTTATGATTCATCCCTATATATTTAGTTATTCCAATTGTGAGATATGCTATGAAACTAACAGAAAGCGATCCAAACAAATATATCAGTTTTTTAATTCAAAATGTCTATTTTTTAAAAGAAGTACACAAACAAGAACAGTTACAAGAGTAATGTTTAGTAGAGTGAAGCTAGTAGAAAACATATCTCCCATTATTTTATGCATTTCAACAAATAACTGATAAAATGACACATCCAATTTCCAAGTTTTTAATCCAACCATAAGGTCATCGGGTGGCCATAATTGCCAAATTGCAATGAATAAACCTGTTAAAAGGAAACTCATATTTATAAGAATCTTCTTAGTGTATTTTTTTTCTTCACTGAAAAAGTAGTAAATAGAAAATGATATTGCAATCGGAATTGCAATCAGATGAGTTTGCATTAATATCATTGTGAAAATTCCGATCTGCCAATCTTTTTTATTAATAATAGCCAAAGTCACTAAGAGAATGTTTAATAAAATGAGAATGTACTGCCTTACATACAAAAAGTTGAACAGTACAGAAAGCTGTAAAATAAAAATAATCTTAAATATGAATGGTATTTTTAATCGGAAAAAGAGCAACCATATAAAAACAACAACGAAACTAAAATGAATAAGGCTTGCACTTTGAGGTGTGATAACAATAAATTTTGAGAAAAGCCATAAAATTATATGCCACAAACCCGTAGAGCCTTCATAACCTAAAGATGAAATTAAATCGAAGAAGTTTGAATTATGAATGACGATTAGTAAAACCTGCGATTCATCTCTTTCAAATATGTGATCCCATTTCAACCATGCTATTATGGTGCAAAAAAACACAAAAACTGCATACTTAAACCAGCGGTTTTCAAAAATACGGTTAGTAAGATTCAAAAAATTGGTCACAATATTTTTTTGTAAATATAAAAAAAATGTCTGACACTATGCCAGACATTTTTTAGAAAAAATATGTTGTTATGCTCCCAAAGTAGCAACCATAACGGCTTTGATTGTATGAAGACGATTTTCTGCCTGATCAAAAACAAGTGAGTTCTTGCCTTCGAAAACTCCTTCGGTAACTTCGATACCATCTTTAAGACCAAAATCTTCAGAAACCTGTTTTCCAACCTTAGTGTCTGCATTATGGAATGCTGGTAAACAATGCATAAATTTAACATTAGGATTACC
>JAQVEY010000119.1 GCA_028697515.1 Bacteroidales bacterium
TCAAAAAGCTTCTGTTGATTGGGAAAGATTAAAAAAACAATATGATAGACCTTCGCAAATAACACTATTAATTCATTTTTAGGCACTTTTATATTCATATTGTTTTTAAAAGAATGCCCTCATCTGAACTCCTCCGGTATGAATAATTTTAATATCTGCTGATTTCCTCGCACCGTATGTTAAATTAAGCTGCAAACCATTTGACAATTGCCGTTGAAAACTGACCGACCAAGTAAGATTCATACCCGGCATAAACCCTTCCAGCATTTCGTATGCCAACGAGCCGTTTGTTGCCGCATTATAGTTGTAATAGATATAATTAAATGTTGCATTTAGTGATCCCTTTTTAACCGAACTTAGTCTGTAATCTAATCCTAAGTCGTTAATTATTAGTTTTTCTCCTCCTGTATTGTTTTCTTTTATACGATAGTTATATTTTATAGATATTCTGTTATTCATATCTGGTTGGTAATTTAACTGTAAGTCATTACTTATATTATTAATTAGATAATTTTTATTATTAAAAAATTCCGAATCGTAATATTTTGTTCCAATGCCTGACTTATTTACAATTCCTGCTTTTGGACTTATATTGTATCTTATCTGCAAAGTATTTGTCAATACTTTCCGAGTGTCAAAGCCATTTACCATCATTATTTTATTATTATTTTTCTGAAAAATATAATCAAAACCAAATTTTGGATTACCCCTGTTAAAAGAAAAGCTATTTCTAACCGATGAGGTCATACTTACCAGGTTAACATCCATAATATTCTTAGCAAATGGATTAGCATATTCAACAAAAACCGGGGAAGTGTTTTTCTGAGATATCATATAGGCAAACTGATCTGAAAATCTGCTTAGAGCTTTTCTTATACCCGTCTTATTACGCCATAAAATTTCAGGATTTATATTAATACTTTGATTTATTTGATTTGAATAAGTTTTAATATAATCTGCCGTAGGATTTATGACTCTAATAAAATTTGCTTGATCAATAAAATGGGCGACTTCAAACTCATCTAGTTCCTGAACTCCATTCGAATTATAATCAGACCAAGTGTAAACACCTTGTCCTGCAGCTACTTCGATATAAGAATATTCGGTTTTTCTTTCCAAACCAGAACCTATTTCATAAAAATTTGATGAGGATATTACTCCTTTCAATATCCTGAAACTGTATTCTGCACGTCCTGTTAAATTATTCTCTGCTTGCCCCGAATATAAACTTGTGTCATTAACTTCGAGTAATCGGTAAGTAAAAACAGTATTTAACCTGTGTGCAGGGTTTTTATTTAGTCCTCCTCCAATTGAGATATCCTGCGATGTAGTGGATTTTATAAGTAAGTCATTTTTCGGCAACATATCTTCTCTGAATTTATAATTCAACAGAAAACTCGTTTTCAGGCTATCCTGAGTTCGGATAAATGCCTCATAAGAATTAAATTTGTAACTTGTCGCAATAATACTGTCAGAACTTACCGATTTCCATAAATTATCTTCAGAGTCTTCGCCAACGCCAATGTTCAAATATTTAAAATTTCTTGATAATTTTATTTTATGTCTTAAAAACTTTGTGTTATAAAGTGGGTCGCTGGAATTAAGTAAGGAACCATTAAAAGACATTTGCCATTTTTTATATTTTAATCCTCCATTAATCAAATTATTAAAACCAGAATACTCAGAGCCTCTATCCAAATAAGAACTGTTAAATGAAATTTTTCCGCTCTTTTTATTGGTATATAGTAAGCCTCCGCTAATACTATTTTCGTCATTTGCAGCATAATACGAATTCAAATTCCAGTCTCGTGTAAATTCTGTAGCACGATAGTTTTCGATACCTCTAAAATTTTTATGCTGATAAGAATAATTAATAATTGCCCCTAAATGTGAATTCTCTTTTTCAATCAAGCTCTGTTCAAGTCCTGTTTTTACTGCAATTCCAATATCATCATCGGAGTTAAGTGGCGAAAATGTATTAATATCATTATTACTGCAAGCAATTTCAAAATTTACAAGTGTCTTATCAAAAATTTGTGATTGACTGCCAATTACCAACATTTGAGATTTTTCTGGTGTAACTATCTGCTGATAAGGCACATAATCTCCCTGTAAAATCCCATTGATAGGAGAAACCCATTCATAAACTCTTCCGTTTGCAGCGCTTACTCCTTTTTTATAATTTCCTTTATTTGGTCCAACATAGGAAAAGCTTACGCGATAAAATGCATTATCGGAATTGGTGCTGTACACAAAAACAGAATCGTATAATTCTCCTCCAACAATAGTATCTGTCAGTTTATAGCGAATTTCACTACTGTTATAGCCCAAGGAGTCAAATCCTGGAATTAAAGCAAGCTCTTTATTGTCTCCTATTTCACTTAGCAATTTTTTATCTTCTAGGCTTAATTCCTGATCGAAGGGCTGATTTTTGTTATCACTTTCATCATAAATATTAACCCATACTTTTGATTTCTCAAAACTAATAAGTCCCGAACCTGTTACAAGAAAACGAGTATAATTTCGGTCAGAATATTCAAATTCGACAATTATTCTTTTGTCTTTATTTATAGGTTGCCTGGCTGTAAATATAATTTCGCCCAAATTATAATCAATAACATAATCTAAATCTGCACCCCTCATCATCAAAATACCGTCGATATAAACCTTCTCTGTACCAGCAAGAACGACAATATATAATTCGTTATTTGCTCCAGTTAATTTATATGGTCCCTGATTTCCTTCTGTTCCCTTTACTTCCTGTCTGCGATATTTTCCTTTTGCAACTGCACCACTGATTTTTGTTTCGACTTTATATTCTTTCCCCGATTTTGTTGTATTATTCCACAGTATTCCAAAATCAGCACCTTGAGCTTTCTTATAATAATTTAGAAAATAGCCGTGGGGTTTCTTTAATTCAAAATCTCCAGCAGTTAAAAAAATCCGGTCGTTGAATAGTTTAATAAATACCTTGTCAAATTCCTGAAGTTGTTGTGAATTTCCATCCGGCTGAATAGGAATATTGTTATCGCTTATGGCTGCTAAAATAAACAAATCATCGTTTAGTTTTCCGTCCAGCTGAAGATTTAGGCCGGAATTTACAATAACATCCTGATTATTTCCAAAGCTTATTCCTCTCGAAATACTTCCTTTTCTCGACAATGAAGTTTGATTATATGCCGATTTATAATCTTCCCTGCTAAAAACCAATTCATACTCATTTTCATCCTTATTGTCACCAACCAGAAAGTCTGACTTATTAAAAAGACTGTGGGGTTCAAAAAAATTTATCGGAAATACTTTATATTGAACTATTATTGATTGCTGCTCGGGCTTTTCATCAAAAACGATCATTGACTTTTCAAAATCAAAGTGATACTTTAAATCTTTAAGAGTATCTCCATTCTGAGAAAAAAATGTCAAGCTTTCTGTTGCAACACTTAATGAATCTAAAAATATTGTGTCGCCAGTTATATCAAGACTTCTTTGTTTTAAATTAATTAAAGACTGTGAGAAACCTACAGTTACTGTACTTAGAAGAAATAATATGAATAGAACTCTTTTCAATATTCAAATTTACTACAAAAATAATCATTGATGTATTATATTATCAATTTGTTATAACGTATAAAATTGCAAATTATGACTTTGTGCATTTAAAACATTAATTAAACAAATGATATTTCAAATCTCCTGCAAGTTTTTGTGAAAACAATCTTGACCCTTGTTTATTCAAATGAGTTGAATTATAAAAGTATTTTCTGTTTTTTCCGATACTATCTTCTGTATAGTCCAAAAAAAGAAGATTTCTGTTTTCAGCAATTTTATACCATAAATCCAAAACCTCTTTTCTGTTTACAATAAATGTTCTGCCTTCTATATATTCAGGAGAATACACTAAAATCACTTCTATATTATAATTTTTGCATTCGTTTATAAATCTCATAAATAAGCATAATAACTTATAGTCTATCTTGACTTTTAGATAGCCTTTTGATTTTATTGCCTTTTTAAAATCCTGATTCCATTCTCGTTCAATACCCATAAATCCATTTATTCTAGCAGGCTTTTGATTTTCAAGTCCCACTGCTAAAATCCCAGCTCTTGCCATTTCCCATGTTTGTCCCAAATATCTCTTCATAGGGATAAAAAAATCTGGTTTGCTAAATATTTTAAATAATTCGTTTGATTTATAATATTCTTCATTAAATAACATATATGGTAATACTTGTTCGTGATTATAGAAACCATCTTCTTTTTCAAATGTAAAAATGTCGCCAGAAATAATAATGATTTTCGGGACAGTATTATATTTAAAGTATTCTTTGTGCCTAAAGTACTGTAATCCGAAATTTAAACCGTCTATTCCAAAATTGTATGCTGTCAATTCTAAACTATCTTGCAATACTTTTGGATCAATATGAGTCCACGCTCTTGATGAACCATAAACGGCAATATCAACATTAATATTTCCTGAATAAATATCATTCCAAATAAGATATTCTCCATCAACATGTATTACAGATTTTTTAAGATTATTACTAATAAAAATATCTAAAGGATAAGCAAGTACGAATATCGGTAACAAGAAAAATATTATTTTTTTTAAAAATTTATTCATCTTAAAACTGAAAATAAATAAAATTCTGTTGCATACCACCAAAAACAAAAATCAGAATAACAATTAAATAGAAAAATATCCATTTTAAAAATCTATACCTATAAATTTTGAAATTCTCAATAGCATATAGACCTCGGCGACCAATCCATTCAATGCAAATAAAAAGCAAAATAAGTCCTAAAGTTGTCATCACTTTTACCGGATTATCAATTTCTGTATAGACAAAAGCTGTATCAGAAAAAATTGTTGAGATATATTGCATTGCATGGCTAAGACTTTCGGCCCTAAAAAATATCCAGGCAAAAAGAGTTAAAGAAAAAGTCAATAATATCATCCCGAATTCTTTGAGAGACATCCATTTCCTATTCACAGCAACAATTGAAATATTTCTTCGATTTTGATTAAATAATAATAATGGAATAAAATAAATGGCATTCAATAAACCCCAAATTATAAAAGTCCAGTTTGCCCCATGCCAAAATCCGCTTACAACAAAAACAATAATTATGTTTCTAACACTTACTAATTTTGTGGTCCGGCTACCCCCCAAAGGGATATACACATAATCCCTAAACCATGACGATAATGAAATATGCCAACGTCTCCAAAATTCAGCAATATCTCTTGAAAAGTATGGAAATGCAAAATTCTGTTTCAAATTAAACCCAAACAATCGTGCTGTACCAATTGCAATATCTGAATAGCCAGAAAAATCGCCATAAATTTGGAAGGCAAAGAATAATACTCCCAGTATTAAAGTACCTCCACTAAGACTTTCAGAGTTATTAAAAATATAATTAGCATATTCGGCACACCTATCTGCTATTACCATTTTTTTAAAAAACCCCCATAACATTTGTTTTAACCCGTCAATTGCAGAATTATACTCGAAATTCCTTTTTTTAAAAAATTGTGGCAAAAAACTAGTTGCTCTTTCAATTGGACCAGCGACTAACTGAGGAAAAAATGAGACAAATGCTGCAAAAGAAATGATGTCTTTAGTCGGTTCAAGTTTTCTGCGATATACATCTATTGTGTAACTTAAAGTCTGAAAAGTATAAAAACTTATTCCAACTGGTAAAACAATATAAAGTGAGGATACTCCTATTTCTTTTCCAAACAACCGGAATGTTTCTGCAAAACTTTCTGCAAAAAAATTGTAATACTTAAAAAATCCTAAAAGACCTAAATTCACAACTATACTAAGTACTAACAAGGCTTTTCTTTTGGTTTCCCTTTGTTCTAATAATAAATTCCTTCCAACCCAATAATCAATAAGAGTGCTTAAAACTATTAATGATAAGAATCTGTAGTCCCACCATCCATAAAACAAATAACTTGAAATTACTATAAAAGCATTTTGTAATCTTATATTTTTATTGAAGACAAACCAATAAATTAAGAAAAAACAGGGTAGAAATATGGCAAAATCAAAAGAATTAAAAAGCATTCCGATTCATTTGTGTTTTATTACAAAGCTAAAAACAAGTCGTAAATATACAACTTAAAGCACTTAATACAAGTAAAAAAATATATCAAATATCATTTTTTTCTCATTAAATTATTTATACATTTGCTACATTAATAAACTAAAAACATAATAATATGTACAAAGATTATCAACAGTTTTTACAGAAAGAAATTTCCGATATAAAAGAAGCTGGATTATACAAAAACGAAAGAGTTATTGTCTCCCCTCAGGGTGCTGAAATTGAAGTAAGCACTGGTAAAAAAGTATTAAACTTTTGTGCTAACAATTATTTGGGACTATCAAACAATCCACAATTAATTGCCGCAGCAAAACAAGCTTTGGAAACCCATGGCTATGGTATGTCTTCGGTAAGATTTATTTGCGGAACGGGAGATTTGCATAAAAAACTGGAACAAAAAATAGCTGAATTCTTCGGAACAGAAGATACTATTTTATATGCAGCATGTTTTGATGCAAATGGTGGTGTTTTTGAGCCTTTGCTTAATGAACAAGATGCCATTATTTCTGACTCGTTAAATCATGCCTCAATTATTGATGGTGTAAGATTATGCAAAGCTCAGCGTTTTAGATATGAAAATGCAAATATGGAAGACCTCGAAAAACAATTAAAAGAGGCTCAAAATTGCAGATTCAAACTTATTGTAACCGACGGCGTTTTTTCAATGGACGGAAACGTTCCTCCACTAGATAAAATTGTTGCTTTGGCAAATAAATACAACGCAATGGTAATGGTAGACGAATCTCACTCTGCAGGTGTTGTTGGACGTACTGGACGCGGTGTTACTGAACATTTTGATCTTAAAGGTCAAGTTGAAATTATTACGGGTACATTAGGTAAAGCATTTGGTGGTGCAATTGGTGGATTCACAACAGGTAAAAAAGAAATAATTGAATTATTACGTCAAAGATCAAGACCATATTTGTTCTCAAATTCAATTCCTCCGCTAGTAGCTGCTGCTGGTATTAAAATGGTTGAGATGATGAGTTCAACAAATGA
>JAQVEY010000120.1 GCA_028697515.1 Bacteroidales bacterium
AATTGGACCATTATTATTTCACCATTGGTGGGAAGAAAATAAAAATAAACTGATAGTTTCGCTTGCATTGGGTATTCCTACTGCTGCCTATTTGATTTCGCAGCAATTATCTGATGCTTTGGCTCATCAGCTTTTATTTGATTATTTACCTTTTATTATATTGTTAGGCTCTCTTTTTGTAATAACTGGAGGAATACATCTAAAGGGAGACATTCAGGCAAAACCTTGGATAAATACAACATTTTTGGCTATAGGGGCTGTTTTGGCTTCTATTATGGGAACAACGGGTGCAGCTATGTTGTTAATTCGTCCAATTATTAAAACGAATTCGCAAAGAAAGTTTAAAGTACATACAATATTGTTCTTTATTGCTATTGTTGCTAATTGTGGAGGATTGCTTACTCCACTTGGAGATCCTCCCTTGTTCTTATTGTATCTAAGAGGTGCCGAGTTTACATGGTTCTTCCACATGCTTCCAGAGTGGGCTGTAGCAAATGCTCTGTTGCTTATCATTTATTTTGTATTTGATTCTTATTACTACAAAAAAGAACCTCTTGAAAATATAGCATTTGATAAAACAAATATAGAACCTATAAGACTGGAGGGAAATTTAAACTTCTTGTGGTTAGCAGGTGTTGTTGTTTCTGTGGCATTTCTAAATGGGCAATATCTCGATTTTGTACATGATAATCACTATTTAGGATTTGTACGTGAAGCTGCAATGTTGCTAATGGCTGGTTTGTCGCTTTTGTTGACAAAAAAATCGCTTCGTGAGGCTAATAAATTTACTTGGGTACCAATTGTTGAAGTCGCATTTTTGTTTTTAGGGATATTTATTACTATGGTGCCGGCATTGCTTTATCTTGCAGCCAATGCAGCTTCGTTTGGGATTACCGAACCAGCTCAATATTATTATGCAACTGGAGCTTTGAGTTCATTCCTTGACAATGCACCAACAGCAGTTTCCTTCCATAAGCTTGCCACAGGTATGCATATCGAGGGGGCTAATCTCGTAGCTGGTATTCCCGAAATGTTTTTAACTGCTATTTGTCTTGGGGCTGTATTTTTTGGCTCAATGACATACATTGGCAATGGACCGAATTTTATGGTTAAAGCAATTGCTGAAGAAAATAAAATCAGTATGCCGAGTTTCTTTGGTTATATGATTAAATTCTCGCTGATAGTGTTATTGCCGGTTTATATACTAGTACAACTGTTATTTATACACTAAAACAATATATGAATTGAAATGAGAGCCAGTTGTTAAGGCTCTTTTTTTTATTTTTTATTTCCCTTTCCCTTTTTTAGACTAATACCATCAATTTTTATTAGTTCATCATTTCTGTATGTAAAAGTCATATAGAGCTTGCCGTCTTCGTTAAATTTTTTCCAGTTTTTTTGTTTTTTACCCATTCTGTAACTACCAGTAAGCTCAATCTTACCATCTGGATAATACCATTTGTGTACACCGTCAGGATCGCCATTTTTATATGCTCCAACAAAACGAAGTTCGTCAGTTTCGTTATAATAATGTTTCCAGATCTCTGTTTTTTCTCCGAGCTTATATTTGCCTTTTTCGATTATATCTCCAACATTATAAAACCACTCTTCGTCTTTTGCGTCATCAAAATATTTCCCTGACAAAATTATATTTCCGGTTGAATCGTATTCTACGTAATTACCTTCATGTTTTCCACTGATATAGATTTCTTCAAGTTTTGTCATTCCATTAGGATAATACCATACCCAATCTTTATCTGCTTTTCCATCAATGTAGTAGCCTTCCTGTTCAATTTTACCATTTGGATAGTAGTATATCCATTTGTCTACCTGCAAACCGTTTTTAAAGTTTCCTTCGGCGTAATAGTAATCGAAAAATCTATCGTATAGCTTCCACAATCCCGTTCTGTTGCCGTTTTCATCAAAAAATCCTGTGCCATATAAATTGCCTTCAGAACTATATTCTTTTAAATCTATTACTTTTCCCTGTGCATCATATTCTTTATGAATTCCAACAGGTGTATTTTCAAGAAATGCTCCTTCGTATTGTATTTTGCCATTGGGGAAATAACTCTTCTTGATTTCTGCTTTTATTACAATTTCATCTTCCGGTTTAGGGATATAAATTTCTCCATCAACATATTTTAATTCTTTTTTTAGTTTTCCAGTAGCATCATATTCGCGATAAAGTCCGTGCAGTTTGCCATTAAAATAATGAGATTCTGTTTGTTTATTGCCATTGGAATAAAAATCTATCCATTTACCTTGTTTAAGTTTATTCTTATCTGTACGATTTATTTTTATAGACTCTACTAGATAACCATTATAAAAACTAAACAAAGTGATTATTTGTCCTGCAGAATCAAATTCTTTTCCATCACCTTGTTTTTTATCATTTTTATAGCTATAGCAATATTTTATATATCCTGTACTATCGTAATAATAAGACAGTCCTTCTCGTTTGCTATTAAGAAAAAGTTCTTTGGATGCTAGATAGTAAGTTTTTGAAGAATCTTTATTGTAGTAAAAATCATAATTAGTTGAATACCCGTTTTTTTTATCTTGCCTGTAATTGATTTCGCTAGAGATTTTTCCATCAGGATAGTAAAATTTCCAAATACTGTCAAGTTCAAAAAACAAACGATTCCCTTCTGATTTAAGAGTTCCGTCTTCATAATAATTTTTCCAGTATCCATCAGGTTTATTATCCCTTATTATGCCTTCAGCAGAGATTTGTCCGTTAGGGTAAAAAAACTGAGTAAAACCATCAGGCTTTTCTACTTGGCCAGCAAGTTCCGTTATACAAATAAAAAATAATATTACTGTCCATAGTCGCTTCATAGTTGGTAAAATTACTAAAAATATGTATTGGTTTAAATAAAATAAGGCCGTCTTTTAGACAGCCTTATAAAAATATTTTTTTGTTACAAATTATTTTGTCCTAATATCTAGTTCATCAATAATATTTTGGGCACCATATAGTTCGTCAATAACCCATAATACATATCTTGCATCTACATTGATAGTTCTTTGTAAATCAACACTAAATAATAGATTGCTGCACAGCCATTCCCAGTTGCCATCAAATGCCAATCCGATTAGTTCGCCTTTACCATTAATTATCGGAGAACCTGAATTACCACCAGTAATATCATTATCACTTAAGAAACATACTGGAAGATTCCCTGTCTTATCAGCATAAGGTCCAAATTCTTTTTTAAGGATTTTTGCTTTTAACTCAGCTTCAACTATGAATTCATCATTATCAGGATCTTCTTTTTCAATTATTCCGTCTGCATATGTTAGATATTTGTAATGAACAGCATCACGAGGATCATAAGCTTGTACTGTACCATAAGTAAGACGCAAAGTAGAGTTAGCATCTGGATAGAAAACTCTGTCTTTTTGGAATTCACGAAGCCCTTCGATAAACAATCTTTCGTTTACATCAATGCCATCCATTGCGCCGAGATATGCCATTTGAACAGTAAACAAATCTCCAAAAACATTTTCAACATAAGCATAAATAGGATCAGCTTTTAGTACTTTAGCACTAGGTTTTGCTAGAAACGCATCCATTCTGGCTTTATCAGTGAAAATAGATTTAGTAAATGCAGCTAGAATAAATTTTTCGATAGATTCAAATTCTGTTTTTCCTTTATAAGTTTTAAAAATGTAATTTGCAAAAACACCATTTCTTTTTTCGGCAGGAATGTCTGTTACATAAAGTTTAAGCATTGCTTCGAAAACTTTCTTGTCAACATTTGGAAAATATTTTGCAAACATATCTTCTGCTTCGGGTTTTAGCATTTCAACAGAGCTATTTATGGCATCTGCATTTGCTTTTGAATCTTCGAGAAGTCTAGCGAGGCTCATAAAAGCTTGAACGTTCATTACGTGTTCACCTGCTTGTAATAAACCTAGAGAAAGATAAATGATATCATTTGTTGCAGGACCAAATGCCTCATAGCTGCTCTTTAAATTTGGCAAAACATTACCATATTTAGCCTTACGGGTTTCATCACTGTCAACCCATTGCTGAAATTCTGCTTCAAGTAATTCTTTTTGTTGTATAGCATCTGTATTGCTTAAAGTAAGAGCTTCTCCTTTAAATAATTTATGACCGTTTGCATTTGATGCGTAGCTGTCTGCATAAGCTAGACGGATATTAATGTCTGATGCCATTTCTTCTTTTAAAAGATTTAATTGAAGTTCGAGTACCTTAACAACAGATGGATTAAAATAATCTTTTTTATAAATCATACCATAAGAACTAAGGTATCTTTCTGTTTGACCAGGATAGCCCATTATCATTGTAAAGTCACCTTCTTCAATTCCGGCAATGGAAATTGGTAAGGAATGTAATGGTACGTAAGGAACATTATTTTCATCATATCCTTGTGTAGGCTTTCCATCAGGAGACATATACACTCTAAAGATAGAAAAATCTCCAGTATGACGAGGCCACATCCAGTTATCTGTATCACCTCCAAATTTACCAATTGATGAAGGAGGAGCTCCAACAAATCTTACATCTCCAAATGCTTCATAAACGAATAAATAATATTCGCCACCCTGATACATTTCTGAAACAGAAGCTTCGTAATGAGTGTCTTTAATTGCTGCCTCTTCAATTTCACCAAAAGCTTTTGTAATCATTTTTTCGCGTTCAGCCTCACTTGTTTCGTCTGTAATTCCCAACAAAACCTGTTCTGTTACGTCATCAATACGAACTACTCTAGTTACTCTGATTCCGGGAACAGAAATTTCGTCCTGATGGCTTTTAGCCCAATACCCGTTGTCAAGATAGTTGTGTTCGGTTGTGCTAAGGCTGGTAATTGCTTCATAACCACAATGATGATTTGTAAATAATAAACCTTGTTTGCTTACAATTTCACCAGTACAGAAACCCGAGCCTTCAGCAGTTTGCAACTGAAAAATAGCATCTTTCAAACTGGAATTATTAATGCTGTAAATCTCTTCAGCAGTTAATTTACAACCCAACTTTTGCATATCAGCGTAATTTAGCTGAGCAATTTTATTCGGTAGCCACATACCTTCGTCAGGAACTGCAACTAACCTACTCAGCATCATAATGCTGAAAAATAATAGTATCGCTTTTTTCATAAAATAAAACTTAATTAGTTTAATAAAAATAATCTTTTGACAAAAGTGCAAAAAATATTAATAACTCAACATAGCAAATCTTAAAAATATCTTAAAAGGATTAAAGTTTTATAAATTTGGACTTGATTTGGCAATTCTGACTTGTAAGCTCGATAAAATAAATACCGGCAGGTAACATAGATATGTCAATTTTTACAGGTTCATTAAAATATTGTTTTTTATAAGTTTTCATTAAGCAGTTTCCATTGCTGTTAGATAAGGAATACCTAAACTTTTCTGGAAGATTTATCATTACACTTATTTGATCTTTGGCAGGATTTGGATATATATTACAGACTGCAGTTTCATGTTTTTTTATAATTCCTAAACTTAAAAGGTTTATCTCATAAAGCGATTGAATATGACCCAAAAAGTTCTCATTTGTGATCCATAGTCTGTTATTATCACGAAAAACAACGCTTTCGGTCTGATAACCACTCATATTTAATTCACATCTTATAATATTTCCGCTAAAAAAATCATTATTCTCAAAATCGGATAAAATATATATAAATGAGGGGGCAGGAATTCCGTAAACGTATCCGATAAGACTTACTGAGTTTGTTTCGAGGTTATAATCTGCTCCGCAAACTAATCCTTGCGTATCGAGAGAGTCTATTCTGTATGTAATATAGTTTCCCGGAATTTTTGGAACGGAGTATAAATAGCACTTCTTGTTTATCCAGTTCTTTGAAAAAAGGTATAAACTGTCTCCTTTTGCAATTAATGCTTCGCAGTCAAAATCGGTGTTGTTGTCTTTGGTTGTTTCTGGATAAATTTCGGTGTCGTATGAGAAGTAAATTATTTCCGATTCAATAGATGTGAGCGAATTATTATCTAAATCTAAAAGTGAAATGCGGTAGATTTTCAAATCTTCACGAGTGCCATTATTGTTTCCAAAATCACCAATATAAGCATAATTGTCATCGCGGCAGATATCTTCCCAATCAGTGTTGAACGCATTTAGAATAGTTTTTTCGGTAATAATTGCTCCTGTAATTGTATCTATCTGATATAATTTTGGTTCACATCCCGAATCATTATGTGTCCATACCTTATTATTATAAATAAGTAATCCAGATGTTTCGGAAACCAAATCGTCCAAATTTGTAATTAAAATGGGATTTGCTTTCTGAGCTAAAATCAGCAGTGGAAATAAAATAATAATATAAAATAAGATTAAGCTTTTATTCGCCATCACCAAATTGTTTCATAAACTCTTCTGCTTTTTCAACCATAGCTTTCGCTCCAGTGAAAAAAGGTACTCTTTGATGAATATCCTTAGGTTGTATGTCTAGAATTCTAGTTCCATATCCGTCTGTAGCCATACCACCAGCCTGTTCTGCTAAGAATGCTATTGGATTACATTCGTATAATAATCTTAATTTTCCATTTGGAGCAGAAGCCGTTTTGGGGTAAATGTATATACCTCCTTTGAGTAAATTTCTATGAAAATCTGCAACAAGAGACCCAATGTATCTAGAAGTATAAGGTCTATTAGTTTCAGGATCACTTTCCTGACAGTATTTAATGTATTTTTTTACGCCAAGAGGAAATTTAATGTAATTTCCTTCATTAATTGAATAAATTTTACCTGTTTTAGGTGTAACCATAAAATAATGAGATAAGCAAAATTCCCCGATAGAAGGATCATAAGTAAATCCTGTTGTTCCCAAACCTGTTGTGTAAACTAACATTGTTGATGAACCATAAATTATATAACCGGCAGCAGCTTGTTGGTTTCCTTTTTGGAGGAAGTCTTTTTTAGTTACTTTCTGTCCCTGAGGCGTAATTCTGCGATAAACAGAAAAAATAGTTCCAACAGATACGTTGACATCTATATTTGAACTGCCGTCAAGAGGATCCATGCAGATAACATAGTTCCCGTCGCGTGAAAGATCGTCATCAAAAACTGTAATCTCATCACACTCCTCGGAAGCTAT
>JAQVEY010000121.1 GCA_028697515.1 Bacteroidales bacterium
TCATAAATTATTTCAGGAGGATTTTGTCCGTTAAAACTTGCAGGTGTTCCATTTTCAAATGTCCATATCCACTGGCTTATCGGATTTGTAGACTCGTCTGTGAATATAACACCTGAGTTTATAGGAATAACCAGCGGACTTCCAGAGAATTGAGCTATAGGCCAGTCTTCAGGACAAGCATTTTGTTGAGGCCCTAAAGAAACAATTGTAGTAATATTATCTAGCGGAGTTTCTGTGCTATTCCAAATAACCGAACGATCTGGTTTTATCAATATAGTTTCAGGGAAAGACTCTACTCCATAATAAGATAAAACTGGTGTTGAGCCGTTTTCGCCACTCACTAATGGTACTATAATACCTAATTCTTCTCTCAAATTAGTTACCACAGCATCGCTGGTCGAACTATTATACAATCCAATCACAATAAGCTCAAATTCATTGCAACCAAAGCTTTCATATATGTTATTTAACGTCGGGATAGACGCTTCACATGAGCCTCAACCCTTTAGCAGAAACTCAACATACACATATTTACCCTGATCCAGATATGTAAATAAATTATGCTCAACGCCATCAATATCAGTAACGGTAAAATCTTCAGCTTCTGTTGGCTGAGCAAAAGTAACAACCGAAACCAGAAGGATAAAAAAACTTAGAAATAATTTCTTCATAATACTTATTTAATATTATTAACAGAATTTATCCAAAAATAATTAAAATAATAATATAAATCTTTGTTTAGACTATTTTTTTGAGATTTTATTTTCTCGGCTAAAAATGCTTACATTAAGTTCAAAGCCCAAAATAAGAGCCAAAGATGAAATGTAGAAAAGCATCATAACAACAATAACAGTTCCAATAGAACCATAGAGTTTATTGTATTGTGCAAAATTATTTACATAATAAGAAAACCCTATTACGGTTATAATTTGAAGAAAAGTAGCGAAGATGGCTCCAGGAGTAATAAAACGAAAGCGACTTCTTTTAGCAGGAGCTAAATAATATAAAAATGAAATAGCTAAAAAATATAACCCAACAATCAATATCCATTTAAGAAGTCCAACTAAGAAGAAAACAAAACCACTTTCATTCATTACTGGGTGGTTACTTATAAAACCTACAAATACATTATTTCCAATAATAATCAATGATATTGCAAGCATTAGCAATAGACTTAATATTAAAACTAATAATAAGGAAATAAGTCTGATACTTAAATCACTTCTGGTTTCGAAATGATGATAAGTTGTATTAAAAGCCTCTATCATAGCCATAACTCCATTTGATGAGAAAAACAACATCAATAAAAAACCTATTGACAAAATACTGCTTCGTTGATTCATAATAGTATCAGATATCGTCTCATACATCAACGAGTAAGCATTATCTGGCAACACTTCTGCGAGAACAGAAAACAATTCGTATTGGAAATTCTCAACCGGTATAAATGGGATTAAACTAAAAAGAAAAATAAGTGCAGGGAACAATGATATGAACAAATTAAATGCTACCGATGATGCTCGCATAGAAACAGAACCTTTAAGAATGCCCTTAAAAAAGAATGAACCGACATAATATAAAGAGTAGCCTTTAAAACCGGGCAAGATAATGTGGTTAGTTAAAGATTTAAGTATTAAATCTAGTTTATTGATAAGATTTTGTATTTTTTTTCCCATCAGACTGCCTTCAGACTTAAATCAAGACTTTTAATTTGATGAGTTAATGCTCCTACAGAAATAAAATCAACTCCGCATTCAGCATAATCTCTGAGATTTTCATAATTAATTCCTCCGCTTGATTCAGTTTCGAATCTTCCATTAATCATTTCAACTGCAAGCATGGTATCCTGAATATTAAAATTATCGAGCATGATTCTATTCACTTTTCCAATACGCAAAACCTCTTTCACATCTTCAAGCGAACGCGTTTCAATCTCTATTTTCAAATCCAGATTTTTATCTTTTAAATACTTTTCAGCATTTAATATTGCTTTTTCAATTCCACCAGCATAATCAATATGATTATCTTTGAGCATTATCATATCAAATAAACCGATACGATGGTTCATCCCTCCCCCTATCTTCACAGCTTCTTTTTCTATAAGTCTCATTCCTGGAGTTGTTTTTCGCGTATCGAGTATTTTTGTTTTGTAGCCTTTAAGTTTATTAACGTATTTTGAAGTTTCGGTTGCAATTCCACTCATTCTCTGCATGAAGTTTAGTATTGTTCTCTCTGCAGCAAGAATATCAAGTTGTGGACCTTCCAGAGTAAAAACAATGTCCCCGGGATTAATTTCTGCTCCGTCATTGATATAAATATCCAAGTTTAGATTTTGAGAATAATATTTGCAGACTGCTCTAGCAACTTCAACTCCTGCAATTATTCCTATTTCTTTTACAAGTAAATTAGCTTTACCCCGAACAGACTTATTAATACAACATAAAGAGGAATGGTCACCGTTGCCAACATCCTCTTTATAAGCGTTTTCTATTAAAGATAACAAATATTTTTCGGGAATCATTCTTCTTCTATACGCATTTGATGAATAAGTGGTTTTCCGCCTTCTTCTTTAACTAAAAAGTAAACTCTATATATTTTACCAGCTATAGTTTCAAGATTTCCTATCGCATACTGAGCACCTTCTTTTCCTCCCTGATGTAACAAAGTAAATGATTTAGTCTTGTTTTTATCAAAGAAACTCTTTAATATTTGCTCAGCTTGTTGTTTACTATACACATCATCTTTATCAAGTATTACAAGTTCTACAGATGAATTAAAAAACTTTGCTAATTCTGTTGCATTTCCAACTTTCATTGCGTCAAAAATCTTTGGAGGAATATCAAATATCGGGAATGCAGAAACTCCTGAGAAACTCAGAACCAGAATTGCAAGAATTAATAAATTTTTAAACTTTTTCATTATTTATATTTTCTATTAATTAGTTAATAATTTTCCAACGCTGTACAAAAACCAAACCAAATAATTTACTGCGAAGATATAAATAATTTCATTCTTTTAAAGTATCTTTATGCTCAAAATTTATCATAATTATGAATATCTGTCTTTTGGCTGTCGGCAAAACTGATTTTAACTTTGTAAATACAGGGACAGAAGAGTATTTTAAACGTGTTAAACGCTATGTAAATTTCGACTTCAGAGTAATCAAAGACATTAAAAACTCTAAAAATATTGATAATAGTCTTCAAAAACAATTAGAAGGAGAGAAAATCATTTCAAATATTACTAATAATGATATTATCGTTTTGCTTGATGAGAACGGAAAAGAAATGAACAGCAAGATTTTTTCAGGTTTTATTCAAAAACAAATGAATAATTCTGTTAAGAATCTAGTATTTATAATAGGAGGAGCTTACGGTTTTTCAGAAGAAGTATATAAAAGAGCTAATTATAAAATTTCTCTTTCACAGATGACTTTTTCACATCAAATCATACGACTTATTTTTGCTGAACAACTCTACAGAGCTTTCAGTATAATTAATAATGAACCTTATCATCATGAATAATAAAATTCACGGCAATATTAACCCCATCTATCTCATTATTTTAACTGTGTGTTTTGTAATATCAGTTTCAATAGCATACCTAATCAAAACTGATAAAAATTCCGAAACCAAAGAAACTATTGATATTGAAAAAACCGAAAGAATACTTGAAGAAAAGTTTTTATATTTAAAAACCGAAACAGAAAACATTACAAAAAACATCTATCAGGAGAATTTTGATAAAGAGAATTTCTTTTATTCAGAATGTAAAGAACTTTTCGAAAAAAGTGAAATAGGTTTTTTCCATTACGAAAACAACAGATTAAAGTATTGGACAAGCAATAATATTCCTGTTCCAGTTAGTACAACTTACAGTTTCTTTGATACAACAATTATAAATCTGAATAATGGTTGGTATATGTGCCATGCCATTCAGAATGAAGATTCTCATATTGTCGGACTATATCAAATAAAAAAAGAATACAATTACGAAAATGACATTATAAAAAACTCTTTCAGCAAATCACTAGAAATTGACGAAAGCACTACAATTGGTGTCAATCAAGTGAAAGGAGCCATAAAAGTCTGTTTTAATAGCGGAAATTCTTGTATTTATTTAACTACTAATGCTGAGGATATAAACACAGGTCCAAAACTAAGCATACAGGAAGCATCAGAAATTATCGCTTTTATACTGCTGGTTTTACTGATTGCACTGATTTGCGTATATTTCTCCGGAAAAAGTCATTTCTTTGCTAGCCTTTCCCCTATAATTATCCTTATTGTCTTATCATTTATAAGATATCTGATGCTAAAAACAGGATTTACTCAGAACCTAAGCGATTTTGATTTATTTTGTCCTGAGCTTTTTGCAGAATCTTTCTGGTTACCTTCTTTAGGCGATTATCTGTTTAATGTCTTTGCATTTTTTATTTTCGCATTAACATTTTCAATTTATTTTAAACCACGATTTTCGGTTTTACCAAATTTATTCATACGTAGTATTTTTAGCATTTCCATTTCTTTACTAATGTTTTTAGTCGGAAATTTTATATCTGATTTATTTTATGGTTTGGTTTGGAATTCTTCAATTTCATTCTCTTTCGAAAACATTTTAAGTCTTAATATATACAGTTTAAGCGGAGTAAGTTTAATCGTTCTTATAATCTTAAGCTTTGTTTTGATATTTTACAGAATAATCATATCCTTAAAAAATTATATTTCTGCTGTTCAATTTTCAGTATTTCTTTTGTTATTTCATGCTCTGTCGATTGCTTTTAACAAATCGGCAACGATAAATATAGAAACTAACCTCATTTGCACAAGTTTGTTTTTCATGCTCTGGTTAAGCTTAGGACTAATTTGTCTTAAAAAAGAAATAAACTATTTCTACACATTTATTCTTGTAATAATAATTTCCTTATTAACATCAGAACATTTTTCGAGACTATCTAACCAAAAAGAGATTGATGCTTACAAAGTAATCACTTATAATCTGGCTGCAGAAAGAGATGTTGCTGCTGAGTTTTTTCTTATGAAAACCTATAATGAAATTAAAATAGATTCAGAACTAGCAGACAATATTATAAAGCAGAATTTCGAAGGAATTAACAACAGAATTAACAATATTCTGCAATCGAAAAGATATTTTAACAAATATGAAACACAGACGACTATTTGTTTGTGTAAAGATAGTTTGCTTATCGAACCTGATATGGTTTCTGTAGATTGCTTTGAATTTTTCCGTAATCAAATTGATACTTACGGGATAATAATACCAGGAACAAATTTTTATTTCCTTGACAATCATAACGGAAGAATATCTTATTTGGGAGAGATAAGCACAAAATTGAAAGATTCTGTTTACATTAATCTGTATATTGAACTCAATTCAAAAATTTTCAGCGAAGGGCTTGGTTATCCTGAAATGTTACTAGATAAAAAGCTAAGCGTTAAAAAAACTGCTAAAAAGTATAATTACGCCAAATATAACAAGGGCAGATTGATTTCGAGTAAGGGAGATTATAAATATCAATTTACATTAAAGCCTCAGGTAAACGATACTGCTGAATATTCGATTTATACCAGTGATGGTTACATACATTTTAAATATCGCCCTGATGCAGAAAATATAATTATTCTGAGTAAACCTGACACACAATTCTCCAAAGAATTGGTCTCATTTACCTATATCTTTGTTCTACTATTCTTGATTTTCAATCTTCTCTGGTTATTCAAAAATCTTAAATCCATTTTCATTACCAAAGGGACAAGCCTTAAAGTTAAAATTCAGATATCATTTGTATCAATTTTAGTATTATCACTCTTACTTACTGGCACAATCTCAATATATTTTATTGTTCAGGGTTACAAACAAAAACAACGTGAAGCAGTTCTTGACAAAACTCATTCGGTAATAGTTGAACTTGAACATAAAGTCGGCAATTTAGAAAAACTCAATTATGAGGATGCACAATATCTTAATACTTTGCTCGTAAAATTTTCAAATGTATTCTATACTGATATCAATCTTTATGATTTAAATGGATTACTTTTGTCTTCATCGCGTATCGAACTTTACGACAAAGGACTAAAAGGTAGATATCTAGATACAGAGGCTTATCGTCAGCTTTTAGTAAATAATGCAGGAACAGTAATTATTGACGAGAGCATAGATAATATAAATTATCTATCTGCCTATATTCCATTTAGAAATTACAATAACGAAATTATTGCTTATCTTAATCTCCCATATTTTGCCCGTCAGTCAGAATTTACCGAAGAAATTTCAAATTTTGTAATTGCATTTTCAAATATATTTTTGATTTTAATAATACTCTCTGTCGTAATATCGGTTTTTATTTCACGTCAACTAACACGGCCATTGGTACTTATTCAGGAAAAGATAAAATCAATGGATATAAAGAGAAAGGCCGAAAAAATAGTTTACAGTAAGAATGATGAATTGGGAGGACTAATACGAGAATATAATCGTAAAGTTGATGAATTAAGCGAATCGGCAAATAAACTTGCCCAATCGGAGCGTGAAACAGCATGGCGTGAAATGGCAAAGCAAATTGCACATGAAATAAAAAATCCGCTTACTCCAATGAAATTAAGCGTTCAGTATTTGGAACGAGCATACGATATGAATGACAAAAACTGGGAACAGACTTTCCGAAAAGTATCAAAAACACTTATCGAACAAATTGACATTCTGTCTGGTATTGCATCTGAATTCTCTAATTTCGCAAAAATGCCCGCTTCCAAAAAAGAAATTATTAATTTACCTGATATAATTAATACTTCCGTCCAGCTTTTTGAAAATACCGAAAATATTGACTTTGATGTTAAAATAGATATTAAATCCTCGGGTAATGTAAATGCTGATAAAGAGCAAATGCTGAGAGTTTTTAATAATCTAATCAAAAATAGCATTCAAGCCATCCCTGACGGAAGAAAAGGTGATATAACAATAAGTCTGTATGAACTTGACAAAAGCTATATTATTAAAGTTGTTGATAATGGTTGTGGCATTCCCGAATATATGAAACCAAAAATATTTCAACCGAATTTTACGAC
>JAQVEY010000122.1 GCA_028697515.1 Bacteroidales bacterium
TTTTAGGAATTTGATACCAATCCATATAGAAGTATTCGTAATCTTTACCTCCTAACAACATTGAATGTATTCCTTCAGTATTTCTATATGCATAAGGCGAATAGTATAATCCTTTTTCAGGGTAAAAATTTGGCTCAAAAGCAATAGCCGATCCACAAACCTCGTCATTTTCTTGTAAAACAGTGAGCAAAAAATTTGATAAGGAGTCTTTATCCAGTACATCCTTCTCCATCATCAAACTTATCATTTCCGGAATTTGCTCCAAGGACTGTAATTTATTTTCAATTTTCCCTTCGATGTTTTCTGCCAATTGAATTGCATAATCACGAGCAGAATTTCTTATTACATCTCTCGAATAATAATAATAAAATGTCAAAATGAATAAAAATAGAGTTAGGGTAACAAATAATACTCTTGAGTTTATACGAAAGGATATAGTATTTTTCTGTATTCTCATTATTATTTATTATTAGAAATTGATACAACTGGTTTAAAAAAATCTTTGTAAGTAACAGTACACTTACAAGTATCAAGATTATACAAAATATCAATTACCTGTTTAAAATCATCAGGGGATAATTCTGTAGCACTAACGGATTTTCCCTGCAATGACTGAAATTCAAGAATTTTATCAAGCATCCATTTTTGATGAGTTATACTAGATGGGATATTTCCCTTTCGCATTAAATCCACTATTAATTTAACAGTGTATTCCCGATTATTTGCAGCATATTCCCAACCTTTAAGACTTGCTTCTACAAATGCTTTAAGTTCATTCTTTTTTGCATCATAAGTATTTTTTAAAGCATAAAGTCCATCTTCAGGAATATCATAACCATAATCGGAAATAAAAAATGTATTCAATTCATTATGATCAATGCCACTAAGATAAATTACATTATATTCATTATAATACATTACAGTCATAATATCGACGCCACCAACTAAAAACAGATTTACAGAAGAAAGAATAGGAACCCATTCTACATCAAGATTATATTCTTTTATTAAAGATTTTGGCATATCTGAAAAGTCTTTATTCCAAATACTGATTTTCTTGCCATTAAAATCTTCAAGACTTTTAATATTACTCGATTTTTTACTTACAAATAAAATTGCAGAATGCTGTGATAGTTGGGCAATGTTTACAAGTTCGAGACCATCGCAACGAGAGTGCATTGCAGAAATCAAAAATGATGAGACCACATCTGCTTTTCCGCTTTCCAGTAATTCGAGTGAATTTGTCGTCGTTGTTGCATGAATAATTTCGACATCTATTCCTGCATCCTCATAGAATCCCTGATCTTGAGCTACATAATAACCTGCAAATTGAGCCTGAGGCATCCAATGAGTTGCAAAAACCACTTTAGGCTTTTGGGCATAAACGCTTAAGCCAGAAAACAGCATTAAAGCTAATACAAATAATTTAGCCTTCAGAAAATTTCTTTCTATAAATATAATACACATAAGATGTTAAGATTAATTATCGAGGGCTTTTACTGAAAATATATTCAAATTTTTACCATCTTTAAATTCATACCTAAATTCATCAACACTTTCTTTTGCCATCATAATTCCTAATCCTCCAATTTTACGTTCTTCGAGAGGTAATCCTAATTCATTTTCGTCAGGAGTTCTTGCTTCAAGTGGATTAAATGGGGTTGCTTTATCTTCAAGGATAACAACAAAAATATCATTCTCGAAATTTATTTTGATACTTATTACACCATCTGTAATTCCTGAACTTTGGTAACCATAAAGGATAATATTAGTTGAAATCTCGTCAACAGCAAGACATAAACCATAAATTTGTTTTTTGTTTAATCCTGCCTCACTTCCTTTTTGTGACACAAAATCTCTCATTGGTTCTAATGAGTCCAGAGAAGCAATAAAATTCCTCGATTCTGTTGCTTTTTTCATACTATTCCGGATATTTGTCAACAATAACCACACTAAAAATCAATCCTGTCATTTTCAAGGTCTCTATTAATTGATCTTGTGGTTTTACTAAAACTAATTTTGCCTGAGTTCCTAACTTCTGTTTTGCAAAAATAATAATTCTCAACCCTGCAGAAGCCATAAAGTCGAGATGCTCAACATCCATTACCAACTCTTTAGGGTTTTGTGGAATTATTTTCATTACTTCTTCCTGAAGCAAAGGTGCTGTTGAGGAGTCCAATGCTCCTGTCAATGTTATTCTAGCAACATTTTCAATCATTTTAGAATCAACTGTAAAGCTCATATTTATTCCTCCTGTTAAATTATTTATAATTATTTTTCTATTAAAATTACTACCGAACGTGGTCCAAGAATAAGACTATTTTGGTCTTCTAATTTTTGCTCATAAGAGACCCCATAAAAATCAAATGGAGGCTGCATATCTGTATTAACAGATAAAAACCAGCTTTTACCATTTTGTAATTTTGGCAACTCAACCGAACAAGCTTCCCAAAACATATTCATAGCAACAAAGATAGTATTATCCTTATAATTTCCATTTTTCGCATGACCACCATCAAGCATAAATGCCAAAAGACGACTTGATTCTGACCAATCGGCCTGCCATGCTTGTTTACCATGGAATGAAATATCAGGATAACCAGTATTCATATAATCCATGTTACGAAAATGTTGACTATTTCGCAAAACAGGGTGTGTACGTCTAAAACTTATTATGTGCTTTGCGAAATTATATAAGTCTTCATTTTTTTTAATTAAATCCCAATTGAGCCAATTTAATTCAGTATCATGGCAATATGTATTATTATTGCCATACTGAGTTCTACCCATTTCGTCACCCATCAGAATCATTGGGACCCCTTGACTGACAAATAATATCGACAATGCGTTTTTAATTTGTTTATGTCTAAGTCTGTTAATATCCTGATTATCAGTTTCTCCTTCCCAACCACAATTCCAGCTGTCATTATCGTTGTTACCGTCTTGATTATTTTCGCCGTTAGCTTCGTTATGCTTTTCATTATAAGAAACCAAGTCGTACAAAGTAAATCCGTCGTGACAGGTTACAAAATTTATTCCGGCAGTAGCACCACGTGCAGAATACATATCTGGAGAACCCTGCATACGCTGAGACATTTCTCCAACCATATTTTCATCACCTTTCAAAAACTTACGAACAGTATCGCGATATTTCCCATTCCATTCTGCCCATCTGCCATAGCAGGGGAATGTACCAACCTGATATAATCCTCCGGCATCCCAGGCTTCAGCAATTAGTTTACACTTTGCCAGAATCGGGTCATAAGCCAATGATTCAAGCAAAGGAGGATTGTTTAATGGACTACCATCCTGTGCTCTACCTAAAATTGAAGCCAAATCGAATCTAAAACCGTCAATATGATATTCGGAAGCCCAGTATCTTAGGCAATCGAGAACCATATTTCGTACAATTGGATGATTACAATTTAGTGTGTTTCCAGTACCTGAAAAGTTAAAATAATAACCCTCAGGGGTCAACATATAATATGTTTTATTATCAATGCCTTTAAAGGAAATTACCGGTCCACGATGATCACCTTCGGCAGTGTGATTAAAAACAACATCAAGAATTACTTCGATGTTGTTATTATGCAATTCCTTTATAAGATTTTTTAATTCATCTACTTGCATACCGTATTTGCCAGTAGCAGCATAGCCTGATTTAGGTGCAAAAAAATTAAGAGTGCTGTATCCCCAATAGTTTACAAGCAATTCACCAGTATTAGGATCAATTTTCGAATGTTCGTATTCATCAAACTCATAAATAGGCATTAATTCAATACAATTAACCCCCAAATCCATTAAATATGGTATTTTCTCTCTTATTCCTGCAAAAGTCCCTTTAAACTTAATACCTGATGATGGGTGAGTTGTAAAGCTGCGGACATGCATTTCATAAATTATTAGGTCCTCTATAGGTGTTTCTAAAGGTTTATCATTTTCCCAGTCAAAATCTTCAAAAACCAATCTAGAGCGGAAAGGATATAATTTATCCCAATTGGGGGGTTTTAGCCAAGTATCTCTACCGCCAATTGCTTTGGCATAAGGGTCGGAAAGTATTTTACTTGAATCAAAAATATGACCAGCCACGGGATCGTAGGGACCACTCATCTTATATCCATACTCAAGGTTTTCATAATCAAGGTCAAATACAATCATAGAATACACATTTCCAATCATAAATTCCTTTGGAAAAGGTATTTCAGCGAAAGGCTGATCAGCATTTTTTTTGAATAGCACCAAGGTACAGCTAGTAGCAGAACTTGAGTAAATAGAAAAATTTATTCCGTTCGGAACCATAGTTGCTCCAAACGGTAAAACCCTGCCACAACGATATTTTATACCGTCAAGTTCATGAGTCGGATAATAGTCAATTCTTACATCTGATTCATTCATAATTAAAACAGTTTGTTCGCTTCTTCAATAGTTTCTGTCATTTCAAAATAATTAATAAACCCTGTCATCGTCATTACATCCTTTATTTCTTCTGAAATACCAACTAGTACAACCTTTCCATTTTTCACTTTTATCTGACGATAAACCATCAACAGAACTCTTAAGCCTGCACTGGAGATGAAATCTACCTTCGAAAGATCCAAAATAACATTGTTGCTCTCAGAAATCTTTCCCATAATCTTTGTCTGAAGCTCACCTGAAGTATTACTGTCAATACTACCCTCAACAATAACAACAATCAAGCTTTCTTCCATTTTAATTCTAACATCCATTTTATTTTATTTTTTTAATTATTTTCTAGGTGATATCTTTACCTTCACTCTGATTTGCTTATCTGTCTCAGGCAAATTAACTATTAATTTATTTGCATCAAAATCAGTATATAATTCATCATTGATAAAGCATTCTTCAATAAAAATACTGTTTTCGGGTAAAATATCAGGAGAAACCCTCAATATATTGTCTTTAAATGCTTTTGGTAAAGGTTTGAAATATAAAAATAGAGGTTGTTTTGTTATCAATAAGTTAATATATGTTGCTGATAAAAAGCAAAGCTCCATACTGTGGTAACCGCTCATAGAGTGACTTCCTTTAAATCTTTCGTTACCAAGCAAATAAGGGAGACCATTTGCTAAAGTATTAAAATAAACTCCGCCATCATCATTATCAAGGAAGAATGCATTATAAAATGTTGCACATTCCGAGGCGTATTTATGATAATCTTCATTTTTCATAATTCCGTGTAGAATCAAATAGGCCAAAATTGCTTGTTCTTGTTGCCACCATGCTTTACGGTCGTGCCAAACGAATTCGTGGTTTTTTCCGTTTGGTTTGGTTTCACGCTCAAGTACGTCATACCAGCCACCTCTTTGTCTGTCGCAACCATATTCGGGCATTAATTCGGCAATTTTCTTTGCAAAATCAATATATTCGGGTTTTGATTTTAAGGAATTCATACGCATAAGATTCCATGCAATCTTAAGATTGTGACCAACAACAGCTCTATTTTGCTGCCAACCCCATGACTGATCTTTGCTCCAGTCTTCGAAGAATTTTTCCTGAACAAATGGACTATTTTCATAATCAGGGAAATATTTAGTAATTGTATCAAAAGTATATTCAAGGAATTTTGCATGTTCAGGATCACCGGTAGCGAGAAATAGATTTATTAAATATGCCGGTGCATGATCGCCTACAGAATTCCAGTTTTTACGTGCACGATTATGAGCCAGTGATTCTGTTCTTGCATCAAGCATAATCGGATCAATATGAGAAAAATATCCCTCTCCTTTTTCGTCTTTGAAGAATTTTTCGAATAAGGACAGAGTTTTTTCAATATCGTACATTATCTTAGGATCGCCAGTTATACGCATTGTTTGTGTTGGTCCTGCCAGAGCGTATATCTGTTCATACATTGGAATTGAATCATAGTCGTCGCCAAACTCAGAAGTAAGCAATTTGGTTTCTTTTTCGCCTTCAACTTTTAAGCCATGATACCAATAAACGATATCCTCATCTATATCATAGAAACGCATGTGATCGCGGAGGTATTGAGTGCCTTTTTCAGCTCCTTCAAGAAATTCGTCTTTTCCTGTTAACATGTAAGCAGAAGCAAAACCAAAAATCAGTCTTGAAATAGTGTCTGTTTCCTGCAAATAATCGCCTTTCTTGGCTCCCCCAAGATGAAGCATCGTACGGTATCTTTTATAATCAATTGGTTTTTCGGGAAATTCGAATTGCCATTTAAGATAACTTTGTGCGATTGAGTCAATTTGATTTATCCACCAATCCGGCTCTTCGTGTCTGTATGATTTTGGATTTTTACCCGGAAATACCATCCACTGAACCTGAAAGATTCCCTGAGATTTTCCCTCAACAGGATAAAAACTACCATAAGCAAAAACCATTTGATTCTGCATAGATAATAGCTTGAACATATCTCCGGAAGCATCCTGATATTCCTCATTAAGATTCCGAACATATCTGGCAAAACAATTATCTGAAACATAAGCTGTGAACTCTCTTTTGTCAGAAGTTGTCAACTTAAAAGTCTTGTCATTTTCATTAAAATTGCTTACATAACCTGCAATAGTGTCCGAAAAGGTGAAATTAATTTCCATAAGTATGTTTATTTAAATTTATATAATTACTTTCATTCATTCTGTATATCCCTCTGTTAATTCAATGATATTTCCCTCAGGGTCTTTAATCCAAACAGCCCGCCATCCTTTTTTATTTAATGTTTTCGGACCGAGAGTTATAGTTGTATCTGTTCCTATTTCCTTCAGTTTGTCATCAATACTATCAACTAAAAAAGCTATGTGTTTCCATCCCGAATAATGTGGCCCATCTAAAACCGGCTTTTCGACCGGGCTATTTTCTTCCGCCTCAAAAATTTCGAGACAGGTGTTATTTTCGTCATTAATAAAAACTATCTCTTTCCCATTTGTTGCAATTATTGTTTTGACTCTTTTAAATCCGAAATATTTTGTGTAAAAATATTCGAATTTTAAAGGATTTTCGCATGTGACACCAATATGAAGAAAACTTGTTTTTATCATATTATCTTATATGCATTAAAGTGCAATTATAG
>JAQVEY010000123.1 GCA_028697515.1 Bacteroidales bacterium
ATAGTCGGGAGCTCCCAGTACATGTCCAAATTCGTGACATATAACACCTATACGTGTTATATTGGTACCGGAATTGCCCCTTAATTCAGCAGAGCAAGAGTAACTACTTATTGACTTTCCATCTTTGACTACAGTTGGGATTGCCCAAGCATGTGCCCAGATTGCATTGGCAGGACCTCCTGCTTCTTCGCCATAACCTGCATATATAACATATACACCATCAACAGTTCCATTAAGGTCATTGTCGTAATCAGCGTAGTTAACTAATGGATCAGCTAGAGCGACAGCTTCGGTGACTAATTCACGTGGTCGTAAATCATTGCCAGAACCGTCATTTGCTCCGTAATAAGCCATATTCTGTGAAGCGGTATAAGGACCAGCAACGTCGACTGTTAAATCAAATTGATTGTATGAATTTTCCAGATAATAATCCTTCACACTTCCAGTTGCACCCCCTGCTGTATAACCAACCTGATTAAACAAAGAATTGAAATCTGCTTGAGTCTTTGTAAAAGCTTTGTCAGTAAATCCAATTAAGATACATACTAGCTTTCGGTTTCCAGTTGTTGGAAAAGCTTTTGCTCCATTTTTAGCTTCAGCATCATAAATATCCCATATCTGATGCATTATAGATACTTGATCTGGACTGTAAAACAGGTTTTTTGACACTCCAGTTAAAAAGCTGATTTCCGAAATGTTTCTGTTTTCAATATCTTTTGCAATAATTCCACTTGGTACTAGATCGTAATTAATATCCAATATTGCATATTCGTAATAACCTTCTTGATTAAAAATGAGGGTATAGTCGTCAAGTGTGGTCGCCCACTTAATTCTCTCATCGCCATGAAGGTATATTTTTAAACTCGTTCCATCTGGTTGAGAAAATTCTATAATTCCTGGCTTAGCCGGAACTGCGTTTGCAGATATCTGAATTAGCATGCCTGCACATAGTAAAATGATAAAAATAAAAGTCTTTTTCATCCTAAGTAATTTTATTAGTTATGAATTAAAAATATATCAAATGAGAATAATTATCTTAATAATACTTAATTAAAAATATACTTCAAAAATACAATTAAATTATTTACGAAGTCACTATCTAAACGCCTAAAAAATACATATGGTTGCTTATATTATACTCAAATAGTATAAAAAAAAGATAAAGAAGAAACATTAACGGATTATGTTTTGAATTGGAAAAAAGAATTTACTTTTAATAAGATTATTGTTAATTATTCTTTAATTTTGTGGCATAGATTTTGGCAAGGGCTGAAAACAAATTTTGTGTCATTAAAAAATTATAACTATGAAAAAATTAATTTTTCCATTTATCATGTTGATTTTATGTCTTCAATTATTCTCTCAGAAAAATGATCTTGTAGTATTCTCAGAAAATGGCGAGGAGTTTCTGCTTTTTGTAAATAGCATCCAACAGAACGATAAACCTGCTGCTAATGTAAAAGCAAAAGATATTAACGGAGAAACCATAATGGTTAGAGTTGCATTTAATAATAAATCAATTCCTGAACTGACAAAAACTATATGGACTGAGAGTACCAATGTAGAGATTTCTGCTATGATAGTTGACAAAAAAGGTAAATATGTTTTGCGTCCGATGGGAGAAACTCCAAAAAATTCCAGTCCTCAGATAATTAAAGATCAGAGTATTGGTTATGAAGATCCTGGAGAACCATCAAAACCAACTCAGGATTCTCATGTTAGTGTGACAACTACAACTGTTACTACAGAATCAGAACCTCACAGTCAACATATTCAAAATGACAGGGTTACAGTAAATACTCAGGTTAAAGAGAGTGGTATTAATGTAAGCTCTGGAGCAGGTGGTGAATCAATAAGTATGAATATAAATGTCAACGAAAGTGGAATGGATGTATCTGGTAGTGATGAGGTTGAAGCTGTTAACATAAGCTTTAGTATGGGTGAGCCTTTAGTTCAGACAAGCTCTACAACTGTTACTACAACAACAATTACCACCACCTCTACAGGAAGTGAAACTGTTTACTCAGAACCAGTTGATGAAGTAATTGTCCCAGTTTCCAATGTTTCATCCCGTTGTTCTTACCCAATGTCTGATTTAGACTTTAAAGATGCCTCAGCAAGTATTAATTCAAAATCATTTGAAGATTCAAAGCTTACTTCCGCAAAACAGATTTGTAAATCTTCTTGTTTAACTGCTGAACAAGTTCGTGATATAAATAAATTGTTCAGTTTCGAAGAAACACGTCTTGAATTTGCAAAATATGCTTACGATTATGTATATGATGTCTCAAAATATTACAAAGTAAATGACTCATTTGAATTTGAGATGACAATAGAAGAGCTTAACGAATATCTTGAAACTAAATAAGGTTTCAGCTTTCATGAGAAATGCGGTTCATTTAAAGTGAACCGTATTTTTTTTATTCCATTAATTAAAGGATTCTTCAAATTGTTGGTATGACTGCTTGTAGGGAATATGGAAGATTTCTCAGCCTTCCTGCGTCAGGCATTGAAATGACTGTTGTTGGTGTAATATAGGTCGGCGACTTATGCCTTACTAATATTAATTACATTAGATTGTGTCGCCGACCATGTCCCCCAATGTTCACAGTCATTTCGAACGCAGTGAGAAATCTGTTTCAATTCCCCTCAGAGCTTTCTCAGCCATTTTATGCCATTGGTATCGCAGCGAGAAATCCATTTCAATTATATACTGTATTTTAAAAATAAGATTAAATCATTTTGCCCGTTCCAGATATTCATCGTTATTAGTTTAATGTAATATTTAGTTCCTCGTTGCTGGCTGTAATATTAATATGTTTGTTTTCTATATTTTCAGCCACAATAATCAGTTTTGCAATTTTATTTTCAAGTTCTCTCTGCATATATCTCTTAATCGGTCTTGCACCATATTGAGGATCGTATGATAATTTGCCAATTAGTTCAAGAGCTTCTTCGTTATAGTTAAGATTATACCCCGCAGCAAAAAGTTTCTTTTCGAGAATTTTAAGTTGAAGTCTGACAATTTCCTTAATTTGCTCTTTATTAAGTGGCTTAAACATAATAATTTCATCAATTCTATTTAGAAACTCGGGACGCATATGCAGTTTTAAAGCATCAATAACTTGCTCTTCTGTTTTAATATTATCAATATCTCCGCATTTTATTTGTTCCTGAATAAATTGAGAACCAATATTTGAGGTCATAATGATAATAGTATTCTTAAAATTAACGGTTCTTCCTTTATTGTCGGTAAGTCTTCCGTCATCAAGCACTTGTAGTAAAATGTTAAAAACATCAGGATTAGCTTTTTCAATTTCATCAAGTAAAACAACAGAATATGGTTTTCTCCGCACAGCCTCAGTTAGTTGACCACCTTCGTCATAACCAACATATCCGGGAGGGGCTCCAACAAGGCGCGATACACTATGCTTTTCTTGATATTCACTCATATCAATTCTTGTCATCATATTTTCATCGTCAAACATGAATTCTGCCAAGGCTTTTGCTAATTCAGTTTTACCAACTCCTGTAGAACCTAAAAATATGAACGAACCAATTGGCTTTCCCGCATCCTGTAGTCCTGCACGTGAACGGCGAACAGCATCAGAAACTGCAATTATTGCCTCATCCTGGCCAATAACTCTTTTATGTAATTCTTCTTCCAAATGAAGAAGCTTTTCGCGTTCACTTAAAATCATGCGGCTAACAGGAATACCTGTCCACTTACTTACGATTTCTGCAATATCATCTGAACCAACCACCTCATCAACTAAGGCATGATCACCTTGTATTGAATCAAGTTTTTTCTTCAACTCCTCAATATTACGCTCACATTCATTAATTTTACCATATCTGAACTCAGCAACTTTTCCGTAATCTCCACTGCGCTCTGCCTGTTCTGCCTGTAGTTTGTAGTTTTCTATATTCTGTTTTTCTGTTTGAATTTTATCTATTATATTTTTCTCTTCTTTCCATTTTGCGGAAAGGGAATTGCGTTCTTCTGTTAAATTTGATAATTGCTTTTGTATTTCTTCAAGTTTTTTGATGTTTTTTTCTAGTTTGATAGCTTCTTTCTCAATTTCGAGTTGTTGGATATTTCGATTTAAAACATCAATTTCTTCAGGAACAGAGTTTACTTCGAGTCGTAGCTTTGAAGCAGCTTCGTCAATTAAATCTATAGCTTTGTCCGGTAAAAATCTTTCTGTTATATATCTATGAGAAAGTTCTACTGCTGATATTATAGCTTCATCAAGAATACGCACTTTATGATGTGATTCGTATTTTTCTTTCAACCCACGTAAAATGGAAATAGCACTTAATACATCAGGTTCATCAATTAAAACAGATTGAAATCTTCTTTCAAGTGCTTTATCTTGGTCAAAATACTTCTGATATTCATTTAATGTTGTTGCTCCAATAGCTCTCAGTTCACCACGGGCAAGAGCTGGTTTTAAAATATTTGCTGCATCCATAGCTCCTTGAGTCTTTCCAGCTCCAATTAGTGTATGAATTTCATCTATAAATAAAATTATTTCACCATCAGCGGCAACAACTTCCTTGATTACTGATTTAAGTCTTTCTTCAAATTCTCCTTGGTACTTTGCTCCTGCAATAAGTAAACCCATATCTAATGAGAATATTTGTTTCGATTTTAGTGTTTCAGGAACATCTCCATTTACAATTCTATGTGCAAGCCCTTCTGCTATTGCTGTTTTTCCAACAC
Source organism: Bacteroidales bacterium (assembly GCA_028697515.1). Lineage (GTDB taxonomy): Bacteria > Bacteroidota > Bacteroidia > Bacteroidales > ML635J-15 > Bact-19. Next base: position 4,727 of record JAQVEY010000123.1, read on the forward strand.
CTGGTTCTCCAATTAGCAAAGGATTGTTCTTTGTCCTGCGCGATAATATTTGTAATACACGACGTATCTCATCATTTCGTCCAATTACTGGATCGAGTTTTCCGTTTTGAGCTCTTTCGTTAAGATTTATAGCATAGCGATTAAGCGCATCATAACTTTCATCAGCTGACTGTGAATTGACTTTTGAGCCTTTTCTTATATCTAAAACAGCCTTTTTTACAAAATCTTTTTTAAAACCTGCATCACGCATCATCTGACCTATTGTGTCCTTTGATTCTGATAAAGCTATTATCAAATGCTCAACAGAAACAAATTTATCCTGCATTGAAGTTTTGATTTTTTGAGCTTCTTGAATTATATTTTGCATATTAGCAGAAAGATATGGATCTCCGCCTTCAACTTTTGGATAAGAGTTTACTATGCTTAGTGTTGCAGATTCAAAGTTTCGCTTATCTGCCTCTATCTTTGATAAAATTGTATGAATTATATTGTCATTGTCATCAAGCAAGGATAAAAGTAAATGACCAGTCTCAATGGCCTGATTACCCATTTCTTTGGCTTTGATTAACGTAGTTTCAAATACGTTTTGTGCTTTTACTGTATAATCGTTTAAGTTCATATCTCTTTTTTTTTATGATGACCTCAATTCCCGAACCAATTGCAAAATAAGGACAGATTGGCATTAGCTATAATCATTTTACAGACATTTTGACATTTTGTTAATAAGCAAATTTATTTATTATTTTTACATATATTTGTAAGTATTATAATTTGTCTTAAAAATTCTTGAGTAATGAAAGCAAAAGTGATATTATATATAATGACTATGGTGCTAATCTGTTTTTCATGTAATTATGTTTCAAAAGAAAAAAAACAAGCAGCAATGGATTATCATGACAAGATGTTTTCATATTATACTCCTGTAGTTTTAAAAATCAATGAATTGTTTAGTACTACAAGTCAATTGACACGAGTTGCAGTTAATGGCTCTCTTGATAGTATTAGTACTGCAAAAGTTTATGCAGATATAAGTAATCTCGTAAGTATGATTGATATGTACACTGATTCACTGAATAAAATTGATGAATTTGACTCGAAAATACTATACAAGAAGGTTTGCTTAGAAAATTTTGCTGATTGTAAAAAACTATTGTTAAATGAATATCCTAGATTGATTTACCGGATTAGCGAAGGAGTGACAGAGGTTAATAGCATTGAAATTTCAGAAATTATTCTTGAGATTTATAAGCAAATGATTGAAGTTCAGAAAAAATCGCAAGAAACTCAATTGGCATTTGCAAAAAAATACAAATTTAAATTACAAGGGACACTTGTTAATATTGAACAACTTGAAGAAAAGTATGAAGAATACGATAAGAATTTAAAAAATGCCAAAAAAGCACAAAATCAGGATCCTGTTATAGAATAAATGTTTTTTCAATATTAAAAAACCCACACTAAAATCTTAATCTGCAACCTATTCCAATAGTAAAATATGGATATGTGTAAAAATCCTTATTTTCAGGTTTTTGTAATTCCACTCCACCATGAAATAAGGTCATTAAAGACAGATTTCTTGTCATTTTATAAGTGAATATCAGTGGTATATAGGCTTTTATTAGAATTTGAGAAGCTGGTTGCACTTTTACTGTGGATGTTTCAAGAAAGTCAAAATTTAAATATCTGTTATATTGATTTATATAATTATGATTAATCGAAAATGATTCGGTATAGAACATAGTTTCAGTAACGCTTCGCATTCCACTTATTCCCACTCCTGACTCTGCACAAAAAGTGTTTTTAGGTGGCGAACTTACTGTAAAAGAAAGATCAAATCCAACATCGGTAGAGTAATACACATATTCATTTTGCTTAACGATTGTCGTGTCCAAATCTCTAATTGGTTCTGAATTAATCAATGCCGAATCGGTATGTGAATGGTATTGAGACATATAAGATGCTTTAATTCTTCCTCCTGTGCTAATGCATATTCCAAAAGATAAATTGCCATATAAATGAGACTGTTCATTTCCTAATTGTCTTTGGAGGTTTAGTTTTGCATTGATAACAGATCTGTTGTCATGATAAAGCATCGAGTCAGTATTTTCCCATGATGGGGGAGTATAGGCATATAAATCATGTACGTGGTTTAAATACTTTGAACTGAAGTTATAAATAGAACCTGAATAACTTAAACTAAAGTCTGTAAGCTTAAAACGTCTGTTACGTCCAAACCTTGCAGTTCCATTATCTTGGGCAATTATTGTATAACAAGAAAATAATAGTAATAAGGATATAAG
>JAQVEY010000124.1 GCA_028697515.1 Bacteroidales bacterium
CTTTTTCTTCGATGAACCCGTCAAAACACCTAGTCTTACATTTAAGCCCTGAAGAAATTTACTTACCGATTTGTAGTGTTGCTGTGCAAGTATCTCAGTCGGTGCCATAATACAGGCCTGAAATCCATTATCTACTGCCATTAGCATGGTAAGCAGGGCAACAAGAGTTTTGCCGCTTCCAACATCTCCCTGCAATAAACGATTCATTTGTTTGCCACTGCTTAAATCTTTACGAATCTCTTGTAAAACTCTTTTTTGAGCATTTGTTAATTCGAAAGGTATTTTTTTAAAAAAACACTCTTTTAACAGATTATCTTTATTTCTATCAAAAACAAAACCTGTTGAGCTTTGCTTTCTTTTTCGTTTAATTTGCTGTAAGTTAAGCTGTATATAAAACAACTCTTCAAATTTTATCCTATATTGAGCAGAGGTTAATTCTTGAATGTCCGCTGGAAAGTGCAGATGTACTAGCGTTTCACCTATTCCTTTTAATCTGTATTTTTCACGAAAATATGGAGGCAAAGTTTCAGGAATTTTTCCCTTGACTTGTTTCAACAAATTATCACATAATTTTTGAATCGTTTTTGAATTTATAAAACTTTGCTTAAGTTTTTCGGTCGTGTTATACTGTGGATAAAGATTGCCTGCAAGTTGTTTCTGCCACTTATTGTATTCTTCGATATCAGGATGAACAATATTTATTTTACTTCCAAAAAGCTTTGGCTTTCCAAATATAACATATTCACTATTTCTACTAATAGCATCTTTAATCCAGTTTATGCCTTTAAACCAAACAATCTCAACAATACCAGTTTCGTCAGCAAAATAACCCGTAAGTTTTTTACTGTTTCTACTTATTGATGTAAGTTCAAAATGAGTGAACTGACCTTTAATCTGAATATAGGGCAGTTCTTTATCTAGTTCTTCTATCTTATAAAATTTGCTTCGATCAACATAGCGATACGGAAAATAATATAATAAATCCTCCCATGTCTCAAGGTTTAATTCATCCTTTAAGAGTTGAGCACGTTTGGGACCCACACCCGGAAGATATTTAAGTTCCGTTTTAAGCAAATTCATATTAAATCAATATACTTCTGCTGTAAAAATAATAAAATATCACGATTTCACTCTACTGTAAATATTTTATATTTTTACGCAATAAAAATTAATGACTTGAAAATTCCCGGAAATATTTCATATTTTTTAAAAAAGAAACAAAATATCCGTCTTCCTAAATATTTTAACGAGTATATTTTAAATTGTAGTAGAATTCCTAAGTCTTTTATAGAAGCAGACAAATATCGTAAAGAGCTATTGCAATCCAATCAAAAAATAAAAATTCAGGATTATGGAGCAGGTTCAAAAAAATTTAAATTAGATTATCGAATCATTTCAGATATAGCAGCAGTTTCGGGAACAAATAGCACTTATGGACTAGTTTTTCATAAAATTGTCGAACAGTTTCAAACAACCCATCTTTTGGAATTAGGAACATCTCTGGGAATTGGAACAATGTATTTAGCCAAAGCTTCTGAAAACTTAAATATAACAACGATTGAAGCATGTAATCAGACCTATTTATTTACTAAAAATGCTATCAATGAAATGAGTTTGAAGAATAGGATTGATTTAATAAATAGCGATTTTGACACAGTTCTAAATTCAGAAATGCTTAATGATAAAAGATTTGACCTAATATTTATAGACGGTAATCATATAGGGGGAAAACTTTTAGATTATTACGAAATAATTGCAAGAAAATATTCGATGACAAAAAATATAATAATTGTTGATGACATCAACTGGAGTAGGGACATGTTTAAAGCTTGGGAACAAATAACAGAAGCGGATAACACAAAAACCTACCTCAATCTTTTTAAAACAGGTATCATATTTAATGGTTACGACTTGCCTACAGGCCATTTTACTATAAATTTTGTTAATAACAGAAATTTATAATTAATAATGATTATTTTTATATTTCAAATTTCTGATGATGAAAAAAATTATTGAACTGGAAAATATTGTAAAAAATTATTACATCGGAATAATTAAAGTCGAGGCTCTAAGAAAGATAAATCTCAGCATAGAAGAAAATGAATATGTTGCCATAATGGGTCCTTCGGGAAGCGGTAAATCTACTCTAATGAACATTATAGGTTGTCTTGACAGCCTTACTGAAGGAAGATATATACTTAATAATACTGATGTAAGTGATATGACTGATGATGAACTTGCACAAATTCGAAATAAAGAAATCGGATTCATTTTTCAGACATTCAATTTACTACCACGTTACACAGCATTTGAGAATGTAATGCTACCTCTTGTTTATGCAGGAATGCCAACAAAACAAAGATTTGATCGTACCGAAAAAGTAATTGCTGATGTTGGTTTGGCAGATAGGTCTGCACATAAACCAAATGAACTCTCAGGGGGACAGAGACAGAGAGTTGCTGTTGCCCGAGCCTTGGTTAATAATCCTTCAATAATTTTAGCAGATGAACCAACAGGCAATCTTGATACTAAAACATCTATTGAAATAATGACACTTTTTGAAGAAATTTATAAAAAGGGTAATACAATTGTTGTAGTTACTCACGAAGAAGATATTGCACGTCATGCTAGAAGGATAGTCAGACTAAGAGACGGAATAATCGAATCTGATGTAATTAATAAAAATCCTGCAATGGGATAGTATTTTTTTACAAATTTAATCATAGTTAAATGAAAATATACACAAAAACCGGAGACAAGGGAGATACTTCACTTGCAGGAGGGACAAGAGTTAAAAAAAACGATTTGCGACTAGAAGCATACGGAACTATAGATGAATTGAATTCATATCTTGGAATGATAAGGAATTTATCACGCAATAAAGAAGATATAGAATTAATTTCCTTTATCCAAAATAAGCTGTTTAGCATAGGTGCAATCTTAGCAACAGAAGAAAAACTACAAAAAAAAGAAACTAACAAAAAAATTCATATCACAAATGGAGATATTTTATTTCTTGAGACTTCCATTGATTTATTTTCTGTAAATCTCCCGGTATTAAAAAACTTCATTATACCGACAGGTAACGAACTTATAAGCTGGTGCAATATATCCAGAACTGTATGCAGACGTGCTGAACGTCGCATAGTAGCTATAGAAAGTGCTGATGTAAATTACACAAATGTCCTAATTTTTATCAACAGATTGTCTGATTTACTATTTATAATGGGTAGAAAATATGCAAAAGAATTTAATGTTGATGAAATTTTGTGGAACAATGATTTGTAATTCAGAAATTTTTATTTACTTCGCAATCCAATTTAAAAAATGTTTAACCTCAAACTAAAATAATATGTATTGGACACTCGAATTAGCATCAAAACTGGAAGACGCACCATGGCCAGCTACCAAGGACGAGTTGATAGATTTTGCTATCCGTTCAGGAGCACCTATGGAAGTAATCGAAAACCTTCAAGAAATTGAAGATGAAGGCGATATTTACGAAAGTATCGAGGATATTTGGCCTGATTATCCCAGCAAAGACGACTTTTTCTTTAATGAAGATGAGTATTAAACATGTTTAATAAACAACACTAAGAGGGTTTAAGCCCTCTTTTTTTTTCATTTAAACATTTCTGCCTTAAACTTTTTCTATAATAGCGTATAAAATTCAATAAAGTATATATTTGCAAAAACTAAATAATTATTCAGCAATTTTTATGCTGAGGAAAATATATTTCATATTACCACCATTTGGTCGCCGAATTATTCGACGTGTTTATTATTTCCCAACCGACTGTTATAATCGTATTTTTAAAAAATCCGAATCACTAGTCCCACCCAAAGGAATGAGTTATGTTGGAAGTGGAAACTTTAAAATACTTGGCGACAAATTCTTCAATCACATACATGATACAACGCAAATATCAGAAAATTCAACCATACTTGATATTGGTTGCGGTATTGGTAGAATTGCCCGCCCTTTTGCCTATTATTTAACAAGAAGTGGCAAATATATTGGTTTCGATATTATTGATTATGGAATAAAATGGTGTAATAGGAATTATAACAAATATCCCAATTTTCATTTCGAACATTATCCTTTGAAAAACGATTTATATAATCTTTCTACAGATAAAAGTGCTTCCGAATTTGTTTTCCCATATAATAATAACGAATTTGATTTGGTTGTTTTAATCTCAGTTTTCACACATATGCAACAAAAAGAAGTAATTAATTACCTAAATCAAATCTATAAAGTCCTGAAACCCGGAGCATATTGTTATGCAACATTCTTTCTAACAGAGCCTAACGATACTCAAAGTCTATTTCCATATAAATATGATAATTACAGTTTACACAATTTAAAAGTAAAAAATGCAAATGTAGCTTATGATAAAACTTTTATCTTAAAAACATCTGAAGAAATTGGATTTAAATTTTATCTATCATTTAAAGGATGGTGGAAGACAGAACATAAATCAAACAATATTGATTTTCAGGATATTTTAATATTGCAAAAACCATAATAATTTAATCATAATCATATGACAACAACAAATAATCCAGAAATACAGATTTTTCAACTAAACGGAGTAAAGCACATTAGGTCTGAAAATGTTATAGACTTAATCAAGAAGAATGAAATATGTATAATTGATGTACGTGAGGAGGAAGAATTTAAAATTGAATACATCGACTACGACAATTTGTTTTTACATCCAATGTCTGTTATTATGGACAGATTAGAATTTATCCCCAAAAACATTCCACTACTTATAGTTTCATCTGATGGGGTAAACAGCACAAAAGTTGCAAATTTATTAAACAGACAAGCTTATATTGATGTGGTAAATCTTGACGGTGGACTAAACGCCTGGAAGATAAAAGGTTTTAAAACTGTTAAAAACAAAGACTATAACTCTAAGGATTTATCACAATCTTGTAACAAGGGCACATGCGGATGTTCCTGTGAATCTTGCGGATAAGCAGTATCAAAAAATTAATTTATTTTATTTTTCTTATCCTTTTGGGTGCTAAGATTGACTATAATTGATTTTAGTATTGCAATACCATCTGTATTTCTTAATTCAGGATCGGCAGCTCTTTCGGGATGAGGCATCATTCCAAATACATTTTTATTTACATTGCACACGCCAGCAATATTCATCAACGAACCATTTGGATTACTCTTTTCGGTAAGATTACCACTTTCATCACAATACCTCCATATAATCTGCTCGTTCTGAATCATTTCTTTTAATGTCTGTGATGGAGCAAAATATCTACCCTCTCCGTGAGCAATAGGAATTTTCAATGGTTTTTCCTTTGAAACAAATCTAGTCATTGCCGTATCGGTGTTTTCGGCTTTAATAAATTGGTTTTTACAAATAAATTTTTGATTATCATTATGTAACAAAGCTCCAGGTAAAAGTCCGGCTTCGCATAATATTTGAAATCCATTACAAACCCCAAAAACAAATCCACCTTCATTAGCAAACTCTACAACCTTTTCCATAATCGGCGAAAATTTTGCAATTGCACCAGATCGCAAATAATCTCCATAAGAAAAACCTCCTGGCACAACAATAGCATCACAAGATTGCAAATCAGTATCTTTATGCCATAATTCAACAACATCCTGTCTTAACACATCTTTTAATGCATAAACCATATCGTGATCACAGTTAGAACCGGGAAAAATTATTACACCAAATTTCATATATGCCAATTTAATTATTATCCATTGATAGAACTATTACTCTAAATACCCAATTATTTGATAAGAATCAGAATGTATCGGATTAAATTATTTGATCTTTGAGGATCCTTTTTTAAGATTATTGTACGATTCTTCTTTCTCTTTAACCTCTTTACCCTTATCTTCAATATCTTTTGTCAATTTATCAATTTCCTTTTCGTTTTGCTCAATTTTCTTTTTATAATCCTCATTATCTTTCGTTAAATCTTTTTTAAGATCAACCATTTTTTCATATTCCTTTTGAGATTCCTTTAGAACCTTCTCTTCTGATTTTAAAAAGTTTGCATAACCTTTTTCTGTTAATTCTAGAGCAAACTCTCTCATTATATCTGATGCTCGCCCAAACTGTTCACTGTTTGTTGAAGAAGAAATACATGCGCCGCCAAGATCAAAAGCTGCAGTTACTTCTACATCTCCGTCTTTAGTCTCCTTGATAATAGCATAAACATCAATGGTATTGTTACTTATAGATGTTATCATCAAATTGTCCCCGAAAATTTCTCCTTTTTTGCTAGATACTTTCCCTTTATAACCCTTAAGCAAACTTGTAAATTCTTTTGTAACCGTCTTTATATCGCTATGATAAACTGTTGTAACAAAAGAGTTCTTATTACCACTTCTGAATTGACCTGTGTTTTCTTTTACTTCAACGCGTTGAGAGTAAACTCCGGTTGCAATAATTGCAAATGCAAATAATAGAAATATTTTTTTCATTGTATCAATTTTTATTTTTATGTAAAACTATAAATTTTAACTCAAACTAGCAATAAAATTAAATATATTTTCGATTGAAAACTATCTTACATTTGCAAGAATAATTTAAATACTCATTTATAAATTATGAATTGTCCCTTATGCAACAATACTGATATACAAGATCAAGTAATTGCGGAAAAAAGAGTTTTTCGAACTTGCAACAAGTGTATGTTGATTTTCGCCGAAAATGAATGCAGACTTAATCCAATAGAAGAAAAGAAAAGATATTCTTTTCATAACAATAGTATTGATGAAATTGGTTATGTAAATTTTCTGAATCAATTAATTAGTCCTGCTAAACAATTCATTAAACTAGAAGATGTCGCCTTGGATTTTGGTTGTGGACCAGACCCTGTTTTATCAAAATTGTTAATGTCTAACGGAATGAAATGTGATTATTATGATCCATTTTTTTTCCCAGATTTAAAAAACACTGTAAAGTATGATATTGTTTTTGCATCCGAATGCTTCGAGCATTTCTTTTACCCATCAAAAGAAATT
>JAQVEY010000125.1 GCA_028697515.1 Bacteroidales bacterium
TATTTATTTTTAATAAAAACACTTTGGAAAATGCACTTAACAAAAACCTAAGTGCAGGCGTTTGCTTTACAGCGGATATGTTTGTTACATCCAACAGTATTTTTGAATTATTATCTAAAATAGACTTTCGTAATTATACTGAAATATGGACGAACCCAGACATTTATCCAAACCTTCCACAGAAATATCAAGATTTATGTAGTGGGGTAAAGCTTTTTACTGACGGAGCAATTGGAGCATCGAGCGCAGCTATAAAAGAATATAAGTCATTTGAAAAAGGATTATTGATATATAATGATACGAATTTTAGAGAAAAACTCGAAGAAATTTTAGAATTCAAGAAAGATATTGCCATTCATTGCATCGGAGATATTGCAATAGAACAGGTTATTAGTACTCTCAAAGCAACTTACAAAAACAATCAAGGTATAAATATAAGATTGGAACATGCTCAATTCATAACAAAACAACAAGCATATCTTGCAAAAGATCTTGGATTAATTTTAAGTATGCAACCTAACTTTAATATGGACTCAGTAATATATTCTGACAGATTAACTCAACAGTATTGCGAAGCAAACAATCCATTCAGAATGTTGATAGATGATATAGGATTCGTCCCTGGTAAAGATTTGATATTTGGTTCAGATGGTATGCCTACTGGAATTGCCGGTGCTTTACAAGACAGTCTCTTCCCCCCTGTTTCCGGGCAAAAAATCAGTCTTGATGAATTTGTTTCAGCTTATTGTACAAATGATTTTGAAAAAGGATATATAAACGTACATATTGATAATCTAAAGAAAAAAGTTATTACTGAAGTTATTATTTAAACAATTTCTGGAATTCGTCTGGAATTTTACTTTCAAATCTCATTTTTTCCTTGCTCACAGGGTGCACAATACCCAAAATCCAAGCATGTAAACCAATTCTTCCAATTGGATTTTCATGTGAACCATATTTTTCGTCACCAACTATCGGTGCTCCTATATCACTGAGCTGTACTCTAATTTGATTTTTTCGACCTGTATCAAGTTGTACTTCCAGTAAAGAATAGTTATTTATAGCTTTTACAGTTTTATAATGAGTAATAGCTAATTTACCTTTTTCGTGATCATTAGTGGAATAGACTTTATATACTTTATTTTCAGCCAAATATGAGCTAATTGTTCCATCTTTTTTCTTTATTACTCCTGATACTATGGCAATGTACTTTCGTTCAAAAACCATCTCTTTCCAGTTATCTTTTAAAATTGCTTGAATTTCAGGTTTTAAGGCAAACATCATTACCCCCGAGACTCTGCCATCAAGCCTGTGAACAGGATATATTTTTCTTCCGTTTTTCTTTTTAATATAATCCGACATTATATCATAAGCACTTGTATGTTCCTCTTTGTATGCCGGAACCGACAAAACGCCACAAGGTTTATCTATTACAATAATAAAGTCATCTTCATAAAATATTTTAATACCGCTTAAATCTTTTCTCTCATAAATTATTCCGGGAAAAATTTCAATCTTATCTCCGGGTTTTAGTTTTTTTGTAGCCGATGTCTCAATAGTTTGATTAATCTCAACATTTTTGTTTTTTAACCAAGACTTAAGTTTGTTTCGACTCTTTTCAGGAAACTTCTTTAGCAGGAATTCAAGCAAACCGCATTCTTGATCAACAAAAAAATGTTTGTTTACAGGATGAAAAGCCTTAGGTGTATTAACTTTTCCTGATCTCGTACTATCAGAATTTAAACTATCCATGATAAATTTTTTTGCAAGTTACAATTAATTTGAGTAGGATAATTCAATAATGTTTCAAACTAAATTGATTAGTTTTTACATAAAGTCTAAAAGAAGAGGTTTTGCCTATCTATAAACTAACTGTATCAGTTTTTTCAACCATAGTATCAAAAACCAAATTAAAACTGAAATTTATTTTGTCATAATTAACATTTTCGGGTTTAGGCTGTTTTAACAAATCCCAATCAGATGTTTGCATTAAATAATCTGCTTTAAAAAATAGATTTGAATTTTCGTCTATATCAATTTGTGCTGGGAATTCTATATCCATAGTTTTATCGTTTAATGTTAAACTTCCCTTTGCTAAATAATTGATATCAGATATGCTATCTTTTATAAAACTTTGTATAGTTAATTTAGCTGGCGGATAGGTTTCATTAACAAAGAAGCTTTCCTCTTCATCGCTATAAAAACGAGTTAGTGATAAATCAATTTCAATAATCCCTGATTCAATTATATCATCAATCACTATTATGTTACCTCCTGTAATTACAGATTCTCCTGAAGTTTCCAACTGAACATTGTCAAGACTAACATCAGCGTATACACCAAACACCTTGAGCTTTTTAGTAATATGAATATAATCAACATTTCGAACCCATTTCAGACTACTTAATTCAGTATTTAAATTATATGTCTTAGTAACTCTTATTACCGGTTTATTTTTATCAGATGTACCCTGACTTGAACATGCATGACAAAAAACTGCCACAAGAAACATAAGTAAATAATAAAATCTATTATTTTTCATTTTAATTTGTTGGTTGATTTATGCAAATATATGAAATTTTCACAAACTATATAAACTATAACAAAAATTTACCAACTAAAAGTCGGTATTTTGACAATAACTGTTTTCTTTAATAATACTGTCTGTTATCAAATGTGTTTCAAACAATTCTTCAATTTCGTAAACACTTACATCATCAATATAATAATATGCATAGTTAAATTTCGAATTACCGTTTTGCATTATATAGTTTGTTGAATAATTATTATAAAAGTTCCCGATTGTCAAATATTTCTCTCCGCCCTGTGCCTCATAAATACCTTCAACAGCAACCCATGATGTTTGATTTGTGAGGAATTGACCTGAAGAATTTTCTACAACAGGTATTAAATCTAAAACTTCTTTTGTGTTAATTCGAACTTTCGAATTAGTCAGACAAGCACCAATTGCATCTACAGCAAACCGCGAATTTGATGAATTACAGACATAAAATCTGATTCGGTATTTCTGACCATTAACCAGTTCTGTCTTTAATTCAGTTTGAATATATTCACGATAAATAACAGGTTTTTCTCCAGTAATTTTATTATCCCTAGTAAAGTTCTGCCTTAGTATAATACCACAATAGGCATTACCTGTTCTAGCACGTATTTTACCGGCAAAATTTTGAGGAACTCCAGCTTCTCCGTTGCAACATGAATTAAAATAGTCTGGCGTTCCCTTGCTAGGCACATCCCAATAAGGTATCAGTTTTTTTTCAGGTTTTCCTACAATCCCTTTCGGACAAACTGAATATTCCTCAAACGAAGGGTTATTGACAAGATTTTCACCTTTTTCGACAATTAGCAAAATACTCTTAAAAGCAAATATTCCAGAATTATTTAAGTTATATTTATTCTCAATAGTTTTAACCTCTTTTTCTACATTTTTTGGAATAACCAATCGATTTTCGTTTGATATTACAGTTTCTTTGATATCCTCATAAACATCATCATCATTATCGGTGTATACAGGAGATATTTCATAAGAATTTTCTAAAACGGTATCAATGATTTCATTATCAATTACAGGTCGTTCAATTCCTGCCACATGATATTTCTGATCAGTTCCACTAGTCAGATTAACCAGAAACAAGGCTATTCCGAAAGATAAAATCAGAAAAATAGCTAAAAAGAAGCGTTTTCTGTCAGAATCTGATGATAATTCTTTTACAACCGTAGGCCATACATCGGGAGCTTCTAATACCGGCAATTCTTCTATTGCTTTTTGTAGTTTAGTATCTTTCATAACCGTATATTTTTTGTAAGATTGACTGCAATTTTTTCTTAGCATAATGAAGCTGAGACTTAGAAGTTCCTTCGCTGATTTTTAACATAATGGAAATTTCTCGATGCGAATATCCCTCTACTTCGTATAGTACAAAAACACTGCGATATCCTTCATCAAGCATTAAGATAGCTTTATGCAATTCATCTCCGCTTATTTCAGAATCAAATTCAACCGGCTCTTGCAGATTAATCGAAATTTCCTCAAATCTGAGTTTTTTAAGTTTTCGGATAGCTCTTCTTACCATAATTGTCTTTATCCATGCCCCCAAACTTGATTCAGCCCGAAAAGCATCTATACATCTAAAAACTTCGATAAATCCCTCTTGCAAAGCATCTTTAGCATCATCATAATTTCCACAAATCCTAAAACAAACAGAATACATTGCATCTTTGTACAAGTCGTATATCTGTTTTTGTGAGTCTCTGTCATCTTTCAGACAACCATCAATCAATATTTGCAGGTTTGGTACTTCCATTTGTTTTAAAGTGCAGTCATCTATAAAAAAAGTTGTATGAACTTATAATAATAACGATTTTTTTTTAATCTTGATATAAAAGGAGAAATGTTTTTATCCTTACCAAATTTAATATTCTAAACTGAAATAAAAATTAAAAAATAAATTGCGGATAAAATATTTATAATATTTTTGCTATAAGTAACAATTCTTCAAATAGTATTGTTAACCATAAAGATGTCAATTTAATTATATTCCTTTCTGGGAATATATAAAATTGAAAAAATAGAAACAAATATTAGAAATATGAAAAGACTCTTATCAGCCCTCACTATTTTATTGGCTGCTTCTATGATTGTATGTGGACAATCAAAAAAAGCATTTATACGCAAGCATTTTGGATATATAGAGAACCTTGGAACAGGAGAAAGAGAGACAGACGGTAAACATCTAGAATTCAATAAAAGTGTTCTAGACAGTGCTTCATTGGTATTTACAGTAATTTCAGGCAAATCTGAAGGAATAACTGTAGTATGTAAAAACAAATACGATGTGTGGGTAACAGTTATAGACAAAGGAAGCCCTGATATTATATATGACTATGAAAGATATTTTAAAAGATATAATCAAGATTCGTCTTTTAAATCATATATGATAACTGTTAATGGTTCGCATGGGCACTACCAGAAAAAAGCTTGTAAAGTAAAAGTTGATTTAGTAAAACAAGTTAAATTAGATTCAACAACTATTTATCAAACAAAATATGAAACAGATGGAAAAATAGAATATAATACAGTGGCCACTGATGGAGTTTCATATCTTGACCTATTCCTTGAATATCCTGGGAACAAAAGTGTAAGCATACAATACCCTAAGAAGGGTAATATTAAAGGTAATAACTTATTTTCTGCTCAATATCAGTCTCAAAATAGTATAAGTGTGCCTTTGGACGAAACAGGATATGCAAAAATCAGATACTATCCTCCAAAATACATATCTCAAGACTATTGGGATAAGTATTCCGAATCAAAACTCGTTAAAAAAGATGGTAATAATTATGATTACCAAAACAAAAAAACAATACCATTTGAAATACTTGTTTCTTATAATAACCACAAAAATGACTATATAACAGATACTGTTATCGTAAATGTATGCAGAACCCCTATATTTTTTATTCATGGATTTTTAGGCACAGCCGGAACTTGGAGTAAAATGAGCAGCCAAATAGGCGATAAAGGTTATTTTACTTTTACTCATGATTATAACGCAGGAGCTGGATCTATAGAAGACCAGTCAAGACAACTTAAACAGAATATTGATGATTATTTTAGTAAATGTGGTATAAAAGTTAAAAAAGTTGACCTTATTTGTCACTCTATGGGTGGTTTGATAGCAAGAGCATATATACAAAGCAATATATATAACAAAAATGTAAGAAAGTTAATTACTGTCGGCACCCCTCATCATGGTGTTGGTAATGATGATACTTTTTATAATTGGATTGGATATTGGAGTGGAAAACAAGGTGCATCATGGTATAATAAGCACAAAATCGCGATTCAACAACTTAAAGAAAATAGTTCTTTCTTAAAAAGACTGAATGCAGGTGAAGTCAGTGGTTCGCATTTAATAAAAGGAATTCAGTTTGGCAATATTTACACTGTACCATGGGATTATGTTGTATGGTCAAATTCTGCTTATCTTAACATGGTTGCCTCTTATGTCTTATACGACGTGCCACATTCTTCTGATATGTCTAGTGGTTTTGCTTTAACCGACCATCCTGATGTAGAAAAACAAATACTTGTCTGGTTAGAATCAGATATTAAAACTGCAAGAAATATTATGGTGTATCCTGAACTTTCAAGAGCATCAAAAGGTGAAGTTTTTAGAGGATATTTTAAAGGTGATGAATTTGTCGAAGAACAAATTAAAACTTTTCCTTCACAAATGAATATTACAGATGCCATCATAACAAAAGATGGTACTGCAGTAATTCATTT
The DNA here is from genome assembly GCA_028697515.1 of Bacteroidales bacterium. Lineage (GTDB taxonomy): Bacteria > Bacteroidota > Bacteroidia > Bacteroidales > ML635J-15 > Bact-19. The sequence continues at coordinate 6,311 of JAQVEY010000125.1, forward strand.
AAAAGCAGGTAATCGTATCTGGGGTTCAATATTTATGGAAGAAAATACAGAATTATATATTCAAAATTGCAGTCCTCATAAAATGGAGGTCAGATTGTATAGCGGAAAAGCTCTATTTAAAAGCGTTAAAGCTGATGGAAGTCATTTTATTGTGAGCTTACATAATAGGAATTACGGTATTATAAAAGATGGAGTACACGTATTCAGTCCTTTGGCTTATATACAAGGATTAGAAACAGAATTTGCCATTGAAAACCTTGATGAAATAAAAGTATTTGGACTTGAGGGAAAAATGGAAATCAGTACAGATCTGACTCCAAACTACAAACCTGTACTAGTTTCGGAAAAACAGGCAGTCAGTATATCCGGTAAAAAAATTGAAGAAACTGATTTCAAACAACCTGATTGGTGTATTGATCTTGATGAAATAATTGAAGAAGAAGATGGCACAGACGAACCTGAAGATATTGATGATACAAAGAACAAAGACTCTAAAAGCACATCTATTTCCGAAGATAGTACTGATATAATGCTAGGTTTTATTATAATAGGAATCGGTGCTGTTTTTATGATAATAGTAGTTATTGTGGTAATAATTTTAATAATAAGAAAAAAGAAAAAGCAATGAAAACAAAA
>JAQVEY010000126.1 GCA_028697515.1 Bacteroidales bacterium
AAATTCATTATTTTTAAAGAATGGAATTGTTGTTTTGGTTGATTTTACATCTATGTATTCAACGATTTCTGTACAGTTATGATTATCAACTACTTCGGTAACGTGTTCGCAAGTAGTTCCAACAACCTTTGTCCTAATAACTACATCACTTGAAAAGTACAGAACACCTCCAACAACAAATCCTAGTATTATTTGTCCGATTATTTTAAATTTACCCTTTAGCCCATCTTTGTTTTTCTTTTTGATTTTTAGGTAATCGTCAAGAAATCCTATGAAGCCAAGCCATATAGTGGTGATTAGCATCAGAATTACATAAATATTTCCGAGCTTTGCAAATAACAATGTTGGGATAACAATAGACAGAATTATTATAATTCCTCCCATTGTTGGAGTCCCACGTTTTTGCATTTGTCCCGCAAGGTCCAAGTCGCGGATTTCTTCACCAATTTGTTTTCTTTGTAGAAAACGAATTATTTTTTTACCAAAAAGAATGCTGATAATTAATGAAGTAATCATTGCCATTGCTGCACGGAAAGTAATGTACTCAAAAACACCTGTTCCTGGGACATTTAGCTCGTTTAAGTAATGAAATAAATAATACAGCATCTTATAAGTTTTTTAAAGTTTCTATTAATATCTCTTTATCATCAAAATGATGTTTAACTCCATTTATATCCTGATATTTTTCATGACCTTTACCGGCAACAAGGATTATATCTCCCGGATTGGACATAATACAAGCTGTCCTTATTGCTTCGGCTCTGCTTGAAATTCTTAGAGTTTTTTTCTTCTGAATTGCAGTAATTCCTGCTTGCATATCATCTAAAATTGCTTCAGGATCTTCGGTTCTAGGATTATCAGATGTCAGAATAAGTCTAGTACTTAATTCGGCTGCAATATAAGCCATTTCGGGGCGTTTTGTTTTATCTCTGTCACCACCTGCACCAACTACTGTAATTAATTGCCCGTTGCCTTGTCTGATTTCGTTGATAGTTGATAATACATTTTGTAGTGCATCAGGTGTATGTGCATAGTCAACAATCGCTGTAATTCCATTTGTAGAATGAATTGCATCAAACCGTCCTTCAACAGGTTTTAGTTTTGATAAAGCAATTAGAGTTTCTTGTTTGTCTAAATTGCAAAGTATTGCAGTTGAATATATAGCCAATAAATTGTAAGCATTAAATTTTCCAATGAAATTTGTCCAGATTTCGTGCCCGTCCAAATTAATCAGCATACCGTCAAAATGGCTTTCGAGAATCTTAATTTTAAAATCGCTTGCTGTATGTAAGGAATATGTGTATTTTTTTGCTGAAGAATTTTGTAACATGACCTGACCATTTTTATCGTCAGAATTTGTTATCGCAAATGCTTCAGAACTTAATTGTGTGAAAAACACCTGTTTAGCATTAATGTATTCTTTAAAAGTTTTGTGAAAATCAAGATGATCATGGGTAATATTTGTAAATATGCCCCCGATAAAAGTTAACCCAGCAATTCTGTTTTGAACTATAGAATGAGAAGAAACTTCCATAAAGCAATATTCACAACCAGTATTCACCATATCGGAAATAAATTTGTTGAGACTAAGTTGATCTGGTGTTGTATGTGTTGCAGGAAATGAATCGTCATTGATTTTAACTTCTATTGTGGAAATCAATCCTGCTGTAAAACCAAGCTCCCTAACTAAATTGAATAATGTGCTGGCAATGGTTGTTTTACCATTAGTGCCGGTAACACCAACTAGCTTTATCCTCGATGATGGATTGCCGTAATATTCAGACGATAGTATTCCTAAACTTTTCGAAGATTCTTTTACCTGGATATAAGAAATATTACTATTATGTTTTTTAGGCAATTCTTCACAAACAATTACTTTAGCGCCATTGTCAATAGCAGTTTGGATAAAATTGTGACCATCAGAGACAGTGCCTCGTATCGCAACAAATAAATCTCCATCATAAATTTTGCGAGAATCAAAGTTTAAATTCTTGAATTCTCCATCATTATTCAGAATACTTTTTATTGTACCAATTTGATTTATATATTCTTTTATATTCATTCTCCGAGATATAATGTTATTAAATCACCTTCTCTAAAACCGTTACCTGGTGCAGGGACCTGTTTCTTTATTCTGCCTCGTCCATGCACATTGACTTTCATTCCACATTGTTCAAGAATTACGATTGCATCTTTAAGCCCCATATTTATTACATTTGGAATTTTTGTCTTATCGCTGTAGTTAACAGGCTTGTAAACAATCTTTAATTCATCTGCCGAGCTTAAAACCCAATCAGTTTGTGCAACTTTGCTTGCATTAGTAATTATTTGCAGCCAACTGTACACAATCTCAGTTTCTTTTTTATTGCCTTTCTTAGCAATTGGAATTGAAGAAGAAATTGTGAAGTTTGATGTAAAACGATGGTATTTTGGATTTGAAGCATATATTTTGTCAGCGATTTCTTTAAACACAGGTCCTGCAACAACATTTCCATAAAAACCTCCTCTACTTGGTTTGTAGATTGATACTATGCATGAGTATTCGGGGTCTTCGGCCGGAAAATATCCTACAAATGATGCGTGGTATTTTACTCTTGTCGTATCACTTCCATAATTCATTTGGGCAGTTCCTGTTTTACCCGCAATCTTGTAGTCATTGCTTTTTATGTTTTTTGCAGTTCCATCACTCACAACACCTTCCATCATTTTTTTTACAACTTCAATTGTTTCTAATGAACATATTTGTTCGTCTATGATTTCAGGTTCGAATTGTTTAACAATTTCACCTCTATATGAAAGTGACTCTGCAAAAATTGGCCTAAGTAATACACCATTGTTGGCAATTGCGTTATAAAATGCAAGGATCTGGAGAGGTGTTATTTGCAATTCATATCCAACGGATATTTGAGTTAATGATAGCCCCGACCATCCTTTTTTCCCAGGAGAATGAATGACAGGTGTCGTTTCCCCTCTTATTACAACATTTAAAGGTTCGTGTAGATGAAGGCGTTGTAACCCTGCAATAAATTTACCAGGTTGATGTTTGTATTCTTTACTAATAATTTTAGAAATCCCTACATTTGAAGATACTTCAAAGGCCCTTTGGACTGTAATAGTGCCATAACCTCCTTCTTTAGTGTCTTTCATTTCTTTTCCATAATAATATGTAGTCCCATTACCAGTCTCAATCAAATCATCAGATTTTATGTATCCATCTTCGAGTGCAACGATTACTGAAGCAAGTTTAAATGTTGAGCCAGGGTCCGAAGCGTGTGCAACTGCATAATTTGTATATTCATAATAATAACCTTCGGGATGAAGTTTTAAATTTGCAATTGCTCTTACTTTGCCAGTTTTCACTTCCATTACAACCACAGTTCCGTATTCTGCACCATGTTTAATCAGTTGTTTCTCTAAGGCGGATTCAGCAACATCTTGTAAGCCTATATCAATTGTTGTATATAGGTCGTACCCGTCTTTTGGTTCTATGTAATTTGCATCTTCAACAGGCATCCACATATTGCCGGGGATTTTTTCTTTTACAGTATATCCTTCTATACCTCTTAGTTCTTTATCGTAAGCATCTTCTAAGCCCACACCTTTGCGACCGACTGCTGGTTCTGTGCCTATAGTACGCCGTCCTAGTTCCCCAAAAGGTTTTTCTCGTTTGTAAGTTTTTTGATAAACAAATCCACCTTTTGTTCGTCCCTTTCTTAATAATGGGAAGTTTTGTAAGAGTTTAAAATCTGAATATTTAATATTAAAACTGAAGCGATAGTACCTTGATCCATTATCCCTTGCTTCCATTAATTCTTCAGCAAATTGCATTTGTGATTTTTCGGGAAATAGCTGAGACAAGCACAGAGCCAAGGAATCTAAGTTTTCGTCAAAAACTTCTTGTGTTATAGCGTCACAGTTTGGGTCTATACCAGCTTCAAAGTATGCTACAGAGGTTGCAAGCAGCTTGCCGTCAAACGAATAAATATTCCCTCTGAGGGGTTCTATACTAGTATAAACACGAGTAGATTTAATTGCTTCGTTAATCTTTTCTTTATCGTAGAAAAATTGGAAGTAAATAATTTTTCCTATTACAAAAAGACCGAAAACTACCATAAACATATATAGCAGATTATATTTTACTAATATGTTGGTCCTTTCGCTCATTGATTGATGTAATAGGTTAGTTTTTTTGGAGGAATTGGAGATTCTTTAAGCGTTGAGCCCTTTTCTTCTAAAAGTCTAAGAACCTTATCTCTTCTGCTGTTGGTCATTAAGTCTGATTGTATCTCTATTTTTTCAGCTCTTAAATCTTCAATTTCCTTTTTTGCCTTTTCCGTTTCCCTAAAAATGCTCTCTGCATGATAGCGGTTTGCAATGTAAATAAGTCCTAAAATGAAAAGAACTATTATAAACGGTATTTGCTTACGAACAAGATCACTGGCAACAATAGAACCATTGATAAGTCCACGGACAGTTTCTCTGATTTTTTTATTATTGTTGTTTTTAGACCTTTTCATATTTTTTCTGCAATTCTTAATTTAGCCGACTTTGCTCGCGGATTAACTTTGATTTCTTCTTCTTCAGGGATAATTATGTGTTTGTTAATTTGTTTAAAAGGTAAAAATGACCGTCCGTACAAGTCCTTTTCTGTTTTTCCTTCGGTATTACCGGTTTTTATAAGATTCTTTACAGCACGATCTTCTAGTGAGTGATATGAAATAAAAGAGATCCTCCCACCTGGTTTTAACATTGACGGACATGAATCAAGAAATTCAATCAATGAATTATATTCATCATTTACTGCTATTCGTAAAGCTTGAAAAACTTGCGCCAGATATTTGTAATCATTATGTGCAGGTAAGGCTGGCGTAATTGCTGTTATAAAATCTGTAATGTCATTAAAGAGACTGTCTTTACGAAAATTTGTAATTAACGAAATTAGCTTACCGGGATTTTTTATATCACAATATCTTTTGAAAATAAAAAAAAGTTTTTCTTCTTCATAATTATTTAAGATATCTGAAGCTGTCAAGGATTGACTCTGATTCATCCTCATATCAAGGCTTCCACCAAGACGATATGAAAAGCCTCTGCTTTCCAAATCAAATTGATGAGACGAAACACCAAAGTCAGCCAGTATCCCATCAATTTTGTCAATCCCCAAATATTCGAGATAGTTTATCAAATATCTGTAATTGCCATGAATTAAATTAAGTCTTTTATCATCAATTTTGTTTTTGAGAGCATCGGGATCACAATCTATTGCAATGAGTTGTCCGTTTTTAGAAAGTGAATTTAGAATTTCGGCAGAATGACTACCTCCACCGTAGGTAATGTCGGCGTAAATTCCTTCTGGATTTATTTGCAGTCCTTCAACACTTTCTTTTAGTAAAACTGGAACGTGATACATAATTACTCATTATTATAAAATCCGAAATCACCGCCTAATATTTCGTTGGCAAGATTGGCAAAATCATTATCAGCAGATTGTTTGGATTCATATACGTCTTTTGCCCAGATTTCAATTTTACCCTCTTGTCCTGCGAATACAAGCTCTTTGTCTGCACTGATGTACTCCAATAATCTTTTTGGAATTAAAAGGCGGAAACTTCCATCAAAAATAATTTCTGCAGTTCCTCTGTAATATTCACGAAGAAATTCTGCATGTCTTTTATTAAAAGGATTTAATTTCTTTTTTAGTATAGCTGTCTGATATTGCCATTCGCTTATTGGATATAATAGGAGACATTTTTCATAAATATCTCTCTTTACTACAAATGCATGATTTATTTCTTCTTCAGGTATCTGACGTTTTAATGGTGCAGGAAATATTATTCTTCCTTTAGTATCAAGCTTTGCGATATATTCTCCAACAAACATAATAGCTGTGTTTTTGATTTGATGTAAAACTATACATATTTTACTACACATTAAAACATTTTACTACATATTTCTACACATTGTTAATAACTTTTGATGCTAAAAATTTTAAGTAATTGATAGTCAGATGTTTGTAAAATTTGAAAAATATTTCTACATTTGCAGAAATTAACAATCAGGTTATGCAAGACGACGAAGTGTTAAAGATTGATGTTGAGGCAGTTTTGAAAAGCAAAAACCCGAAACTTGCCAAACGATTACCGAAGTTTTTAATACAATACCTTAAAAAAATTGTGCATCAAGACGAGATAAATTTGTTTTTGAGTAAAAATGTTGGAATTACAGGACTTAGCTTTGTCGATGCTGTTATTGAATATATGGATTTGAAATATACAGTCAGAGGATTAGATAGTTTGCCGGAGAACGGAAAATTCGTTTTTGCGTCGAATCACCCATTGGGAGGATTGGAAAGTATGGTTCTAATGAAAGCTGTAAGTAAGAAGTATGTTGAATTCAGATTTGTAGTAAACGACATTTTAATGGAACTTAAACCTCTAGCAGAATTGTTCGTTCCTGTTAATAAGCATGGTAAACAATCAAGAAAAAGTCTGAATATTATAAATGATGTTTACGCATCTGATAAACAGGTGCTTTTTTTTCCAGCCGGACTAGTTTCGAGAAGGATAAAAGGAAAAATTGTTGATTTGCCTTGGCAGAAAAGCTTTGTTAGTAAAGCAGTCGAATATAAAAGGGATATAATTCCTGTATATATAGAAGGGAGAAATTCGAGGTTTTTTTACAATCTGGCTAAACTTAGAAAATTTTTCAGAATAAAAGCCAATATTGAGATGTTGTTCCTCGTTAATGAAATGATGAAACAAAAAGGAAGAAGTATTGAAATTGTTATTGGGAAACCAGTATCCTATAATTTCTTTGATAAATCGAAAGATTTCAAAGAATGGGCTGATTATTTGTATAAACTAACATATTCTTTAAAAAAAGAACTAAAGAATAATTAATTTTATAATTTTGTAAAAACAAATATTGCTAAGA
>JAQVEY010000127.1 GCA_028697515.1 Bacteroidales bacterium
CTCCCCCGTCACCTCCCCGGCAACGTTCGCCGGGATCGTGGGGATCCCTTCTTCTTCAAGGTTTGAAGTTTCCGCGCCCGCCGTCTCCATAACCCCGTCCATCAGCACACCGCGCCCGGCCCGGTCCTCTGCACCTTCTCAGCCCTCGCGCCCTTCTCGGAGCGTGCCAATAATTCCAAGCGTCTCGATTATCCCGAGTGTACCGAAAAGCAGCCCCCCGAGAAGCCCGCCAGCGTCCTCAATCTACGACATCCCGAAACCGTCGAGTTCATCCTATACCCCGTCTCCTCCCCCCTCACGCCCGATCATCCCGTCGATCACACCATCGATCCCGTCATCGGTCCCGCCGTCCAAGCCGCACAAGATCCCGCCGTCGATCATCCCCCCATTCACCCCGGGAGGCTCCGAGGAGAAGCGCGGGAACCGGATCGGGGATGATTTTTATATCCACTACGCCGAGCACCCGACCCCGCACGCCAGGCTAGAGGAGGCATACACGGACCTAAAAGGCCCGAAGATCCGCCCCGCAAAGGTGATCACGAATATTCAGCGGATCGTCGTCGGAGAGCCCCCCAGGACTCCCCGCCGGGCTATAGTGTCCCGGGTAGGTCCGAAGGTGCGGAGAGCCAGCCAACAATTACTTTGGGAGATCCCCGGCTCCGGGATCTCTATGTTCGGTGCAGCTCCGAAGAAGGCCCGAAAAGTGCAGCCCCGGACCCCCTATTTCCCGGGTATAGGGATAACCGCCCCTCTCACAGTGGGATCGGGCATTCCCGATCTTTTCTTTGGCCGGAAGAAGAACCAGAAGCGGAGGCGGTAAAAGTGACAGTTTACAAATGGAAAAACATCTTTCAGGCGGTATTAGTGGTTTTTGCCTGCATTATGATAGGGTATTGTGTAGATGCTATTAATTTTGCTGCGTGGTATCCATTCGTGAAACCTATCGTTCTGATCGTATCGACGTGGGCATACCTTCTTCTGGTACTGATCCATGCCGTCGGCGGGTGGATATTCGTCTGATTGTGGTAAGGACGGTGGAAAAATGGAAGTAACAAAGATCGAGCAAACCGGCACATGGGCCAGCGATGCAGAGACGGTTGATCTACAGGCTGTAATTCTGTTAAGGAGTCTCGCAGAGCGTGACGGGCGGTCACTCGGCCCGATCATGACGGGTGCGCTGCTCCATGCCGCCGGGCGGTTGTGGGATTGTTGGAACCCCGAGGCCGACCCTGGCCCCCACCCTGACGAGGACGACGAGGAAGAGGACGAGGACGACGGCCCCCTCTCCAGGGATGGCGCCCCCGGGCGAGAAATGATGTTCGGGTGATGTTATGGCAGAACCTTTCAGCTTCTCGTTAGGGTGCCGCAAAATCTACACCTGCGGACGCGGCACCCCTGTTATCGCTCTCCCCAAACTTTGGAGAGAGAACTACGGAGTTAAAACCGGGGATTCAGTCTCAATCGAGGTGCTTCACAACGGAGATATGCTGGTGAAGCCTCCGGAAAAATCATGCAGGAAGTGATGAGTGTGACACCCATTGAAGCCCGGGACCACTCTGGGCGGTGGCGACAGTTCAACTTAGGCACTCATAAGGTGCGGCAGCTAAAAGACGCAAAGAGTATTGTTCTCCCGGCCCATTGGTGCCGGTCACAGAACCTTCAGAAAGGGGATCCTATCAACCTTTTTCTTCTCCCGGACGGTAATCTACTTCTTAAACCTACAACCCCTCTTTAACGTGGGAGAGGCACATAGAAGCGTTTTAAGCCCTCTCGAATATCGGAATGATTAACCATACCGGAGGATGTGAGATAATCGATTTTAGAGAAGATATGAAGGTGGGTTTTGACCACTCACGGCCCAATAGCACACGCAGTCATAGTCCCAGCCTCATTAAACGTATTCCAGAGGCCGACCACCTCACCGGGACCAACCACCAGGACGACGAACACGATCAATCCCAGCCCTCCCAGGAGGACCAAGATCAGACCGGCGAGCGAGTCACTCATGAAGGAACCCCCCGCAAGTCCTCAGAGAACCGACCACACACGACACAGTACCACCCAACAGGATCAAACACCTGCGCACCGCCAACCACCGGACGGATATAGCATCGCTTCATCACAGCACCACAGCGCGGATTAGGGCACCGGAGAGATTGAGCACGTCCCATAATAGTATACTATTTTCATAGGTTGAAAATAAATTTATGCCCCTCAAATGAGCCGGTTTGAAAAACAAAGGTTTACAACATGAACAAAACTAATTACGCCGGGAGGGGGAGTGACTCAAAATGTTCATATCTCTACAGGTCTAATAGGTATCTATGGAAGCAAGCGCCAACAACTTCCACTACCACACCGCCCCGGGGTACTGGGAGGAACAACTAGTCAAGGCGGAGTGCGAAGGCCGGATCGATAGCAGCGACACCACATACATCCGCCGGTTTGTGACCTACAAACAGGGAGCAGAGGGGATCTCGCACTCACGATGCACAAAGATCACTCAAACACTCCTCTCCTGGCGGCAGGTCTTTGAACCCCATTGGGATGAAGCAACAGTAGATGACCTCTTCGCCGCCCGGGTTCGGTTAACCTCGATGAAGAGTGAGCGGGGGAAACCGTATAAGCAAAACACGATTGCCGACCATGTGCGGATCCTCAAGTCGTTTTACCGCTGGTTGATCTCCCGGGGATACTCCCGGATCACCCTCGATGAGCTTTCGGAACTCAAATCACCACCGACCGACAAGGAGACGACCGACCCCGGCGACCTTATTACAGCCGATGAACTCGCCGCGATGATCAAGGCATGTAAGACGCATCGCGACCGGGCGATCCTCGCCGTGCTCTATGAGTCGGGTGCGCGGATCGGGGAGGTGGCCCGTCTCCGGTGGTCGGACATTCTGTTTGATAAGTACGGGGTCCGCTGCACAGTCAACGATACAAAAGAGAGGAAGAAGCGGTATCCCCGGCTCATTAACAGCACCGCATACTTGGCGGCCTGGCGGAATGGTTACTATGGACCGTCGGCCGAAGGGAGCGCATATGTATTCATCTCCACGAATGGCGAACCCCTAGAACACCGGGCCATCTCACAGGTGATTGGGCGGGCGGCAGAGCGGGCGGGTATCAAAAAGCGGATCTATCCACATCTTTTCCGGAAGAGCCGGATCACCGAATTGGTCCGGCGGAACTATCAGGAGTCCGTTCTGAAGGAGACGTTCTGGGCCAATCCAGACACGATGATGTTTCGCACCTACCTGAAATTGTCGGAGCGGGATATTGACGACGAGTTCTTACGGAAGGCCGGGTTAAAGACGGAGAACGAGATCGACGCGGGCGACGATAAGCCCCGGCAGTGTATGTACTGCCTTGCAGTCAACCCACCGGGATCCCGGTTCTGCCGGATGTGTACCAAGCCGCTTACCTCCGAAGCAGCCGATAAGGTGCGGGAGGCCGAGGAGATGCTTGAAGGCACACCGGAATACGAAGCCCTGATCAACGCTATGAAGGAGCGGGCACGGCGGGAGATGACGGGAGAGGACACTCACTAACCTTTTCTTTCCTCTTATAGGAGAGAATCGACCGGCACTCAGGGCTGCATGTCCGCGTCTGATCTCCCCGTCGTTTTCGGGTTGTCAAAAACTCCGTCTTGCAAGAGTCAAGATCACAAGTCTCGATGTGGAACTTTGAGGACTCACGGGCGAGATCACGGGCGGCGGATCTTGTAATATGATGGTGTTTTTTCCGATCAGTCTCGTCCTCCGACATAACCCGATAATAATCGGTCTTGCGCAACATCTGTACCTGACCGGACGGATCCTTTTTTCCGGGTCTGATTTTTTCTAGTTTTTGGAGAGATTCGCTATCGCGCGCGATTACCATACGGGTGCTGTCACCACGCACACCGGGAATTTCGTAAAACATGACTCCCGCCGCTTCCATAACTTGTTTTGTCTCTTCAATGGCGGGATCGAATAACTTCAAAACCTCATCAACAACTTCATCCGACTCCCGGAGGTCTTTAACGGCAGCGGCGAACATATCGGGATTTTTATATTTTCTCAGGAGTCTGTAAACTTTCGCGCGAACTTTATCTACCTGCCGAGCGTTTCGCCCGTAAAAATCCCTATATTCTTTAAGAGATTTTTTTACCGGAGCCTGTATGTCCGCGTCGAAACAAGCCATTAGCACAGGAATCAACGTTTGAGTTTATATAATATTCCATTTTCCGATATGTAATGTGCTTCTAGGATGATAATGAGTTGAGGGAGACGAAAATGGTAGAACTTCCTAGAAAACATTGCCGGTGGTGCAATCACACTTGGATACCGCGGGTGTCACAACCGGTACTTTGTCCCCGATGCGGGCGGGGGAATTACGAACCGCTGGAAGAAACAGGAGTTTCCGGGGAGGGTTCGCAAGCGCCAACTTCCACCCCCTGCCCCGGACCCAGACACCAACCACAAACGGAGGCGATGCCCGGTGACTAATCAATGTGCCCCACGTGGTATTATAACGATCGATCACGAGGTATACGAGCACCTTGGACCGTTGCACCGGGCCACGGCTGATATCCTCGTCTCAAAAGGGAAGCTGCAAGTTGTTGGTGGGCAGGGAGAGCAGATCCCCACCCGCGCCGGAGGTGCCTGATGACGAGGGTCCGGCGGCCAAATCCGCACAAACAACCCGGTTTCCGTTCGCACCGGCCAAATTTAACCAGATTTGTCAACATCCCACGGCAGGGAAGTTTCACACCTTTGGTGAGGGGTGTATAATGCCCTTATATCCCCCCAATTATATAAAAGTGCCGAAGAAAAACCCTTGCTTCGGTTGCCCCACCCGTTACGTTCCCGGACGGTGTGAGCTACACCACACTTGGAAAGAGCGCAAGTGCCGGGAGGTGCGGGCATGAAAACCGGCAACACCACCCTTATCAATATCCACACCTGCCCGGACTTCGACCCGAAGGGGAACCCTGCCGATGTGTATATCGGGCGATTCAACCGGCGCCGGGGGAGGCCGATCTACCCCCGATCGAAATGGGCGAACCCATTTAAGGACGGCACCAGGGAGGAGGTTATCGAGAAATACCGCGAACACCTCCGGACATCCGGCCTAATCAACCAGATTGAGGAGTTGCGAGGGAAGAGGTTAGGGTGTTGGTGCGCACCGGCACCGTGCCACGGTGAAGTTTTGATCGAGCTCCTGAACATGAGCGAGGTGCAGTCATGAGCGACGCTAGACCGGCTGCCGACTCCTCCGTTACGGTCCCCCTGATCGAGGGGATCCAGATGGAGATCGGAGCTGTCCCAGGCGGCGGGTGGATAACTCGATTCGGCCGAAACGGGGATACGCTCGCCGAAGATCGGAGCAATACGGAGCCGTGGATAGACCGACGCGCGCCCGGAAGACTGACAAAGGCGCTTGCAGCGGCGGTTCCAACCTTGAACGAGAAGGCGATCAAGGACGCTATAACAACCACCTTTGACGGGATCCTGGAATCTCCAGATGGTGCGGCGCTAATCTCCGAACCGGCCGCCCGGGTGATCAGCGCGACCGAACGAGTAGAGCGGGAGATGAGCGACCCCCCCGCATACGCGGTTTACCTGGATAACGGCGATTGCCTGGAGTTCTCAAATCGGGACCTCGCAGCGGCGCAACCGATCGCCCTCAATGAACGATGGCAGGCGATCCGGTTCGAGCCGTTACGCGCGACACGGCGCGATTTTGGGGAGATTATAGACCACTGGTTTTCTATGGCCGTGCCGGTGGATCCTCCGGGTGCAAAATCCCCGTGGGAGCGGATCGCGGAAAAACTGGAGACCCGGATCGCCCCACTCTCCCGGGAGACGGATCGATCGGCACTGAAGAAACACGGGATATGGCAGGACCCGAAGCCGGGCGGCCTGCTATGGGTCCGGTCCGACCTCATACAGGAAGTGATCACCGAAGCCGGGGAGAACGCGAACGATGGGCGATTTGCCCGATACCTTGAGCGGTCGAAGATCCTTATCGAGCGGTCGAAGTTGATCCGGGTGCCGGGTGCCGGTGTGCCCGTCCGGGCGTGGGGGCTGGCACCGGAGTTTAAGATCGACCTGGACGACGCCCCGGGCGGGTTCCTAACAGAAGATCCGGTGGGGGACTGATGACCCGATCGGCAGTTTGTAACGGGTCACCCCCTTGTAACACGCGCGAGAGACCACCTCGCACCAAATGGTGCGACGTGCTCAACACCCGTTACACTCGTTACACCCGTTACACCCTAACAAACCGTGCAGTATTTCGTAAATTGTGTTCAATTTCCGCCCTAATTTGTAACGGGGTAAAATCACTTACCCGATACACCCGTTGCAATCCAGTTCTTTCCGGGAATGTCGAAGGAAAACGGGTAGAATGGGATCGTAGGATCTCGCGTGCGCGATCAAATAGGAGGCGGTCCGCATGAGTGCCCACCTGATCCGGTGGACCGGCGGTCCGGGAAGCGGGAAAACATACCAACTTTTGGAGATGGTCCGGGGAGAAGTGGAGGCCGGCCGGACCCTCGACGACATGATCCTGATGACCTTCAGCCGGTCTCAGGCGGCCGACCTGGCCGACCGTCTCTCCCGAACGGTCTTCCCCGGCGAGGATCAAAAGGACATCCTCCGGCGGTGTGCGACGGTGGACGCGATCGCCCTCCGGGCGGTCCGGGCGGCCGGCCTGATCTCTCAATCTCCCGATCAGATCATTGTACCGGGTGCGAAGAAGGCGATCCCGGTTTACCGGGAGTTCATGCAGGCGAACGGGATCCCGTATACCCCGAACGCACACGCCCCCGAGGACGGCGATCCGGTTGCCCGTGCGAAGTTGCCCCCGGGAAACCAGGCCCTTGAGATCAACGCATACTTGAGCGCGACCATGCAGGCCC
>JAQVEY010000128.1 GCA_028697515.1 Bacteroidales bacterium
CGGTGCTGGAATTTATAGTGTAACTATTTATGATTCAGGCTCATGCTCTAGAATCTTATCAAACGAGATTATTGAACCTGAAGCTTTGATTATAGGCTTAAATCATACAGATATCACATGTTACGGAGATGCGGATGGAGAGATTGAACTGACAGTATCAGGAGGAACAGTACCATATTATTATGAATGGAGTAATACCCAAGAGACAAGCACTATTTCGGATTTAGAGCCAAACAATTATCTTTACACAGTAACCGACGGAAATGGATGCACCGAAACAGGCACTCAACAAATTGTTCAACCAGATTTATTACTTATTTCAGAAAGTATTACAAATAACAGTTGTTATGGAGACTTAAGCGGAATAATTGATATAACAGTAACAGGGGGCACAACTCCCTACGAAATAACATGGGATGATGATACATATGTAAATGGAGAATTTGATGTAGTTAATGCTCCAGCAGGTTTTTATAATGTTACGGTTAGCGATCAGCATAGTTGCACTACATCAGAATCATACGAGATTACCGAACCCGATGGTATTGATATAATTTCAGAAGACTTATTACATGTACATTGTTTTGGAGAATCAACTGGGGAGATAGATATAGAAGCTGGAGGAGGTTTTGGAACATTAAGTTATGAATGGGTAAAAGAAGGTGAAGCAGGTATTTTCTCAACCGACCAAGACTTAACAGGATTATTTACTGGCACTTATCATTTAACAATAACAGACGAGAACTTTTGTGAAACAACTACAAGTTATATGATTAATGAATCTCCATTACTTAACGTAGAAATTACCATTACTCCTATTACTTGCGCCGGTTATGAAGACGGGGGACTTCTTGCAGTCGCTTCAGGCGGAACAGAAATTTATAGTGCTTATTACTGGTATAATGACTTGGATGAAGTAATCGGGGTTACCCCACATATCACAGGATTAACTGCCGGAGATTACTATGTTGTTTGCAGAGATAGTTATTACTGTTACGACACAGCTTATGCAACATTAACTCAGGCAGTACCCCATGTTTATGAAATTTCGGCAACCGATATGACTTGTAACGGAAATGAAAACGGCACAATTACAGTTATAATAGATGGTGGCTCTGGAGTCGGATATACTTTCAACTGGGAAGAGGGGATTGCTGGTAATACAAATATTGCAACTAATGTTGGAGCTGGCACATGGTCTGTTACAGTTACTGACCCAACAGATTGTACAGAACTTCTTGAAGAAACAATTAATGAACCCGAAATGCTCGATGTTGGATACTTTGATGAGTATGCATATATATGTTATGGTAATTCGTTGATTCTAAATCCAGGAACTTTTGTTTCTTATGAATGGAGCACTGGATCGACAAATCCAACTATAGAAGTTGAAAACGAAGATCTCTATTTTGTAGAAGTCGTTGATGCAACAGGTTGTCATTTGGGAGATACTGTATATGTAGTAGTAAGTACAGTATTTAACGAAGAAGAAATAAATCTTGCAACTGTTACAGATGATGAAACAATAAAAATTATGTGGGAGAAAACACCAGATCAGGGAACAGAACTATATAAGATCTATCGTGATGCTGGTGACGGATTCGAATTCTTAACAGACCTCGAATACTCCGAACCTGCAATCTATGAAGATCTTGATGTTAATCCATCAGAACAGTATTATAAGTATCTTATTACCTCTGTTGATTCTTGCGGGGCAGAAAGTGATTATTCTGAGCATCATCGCACTTGCCTTTTAAATGTTGTACCTGACAATAATGGCGTGTGCTATCTAGATTGGGCAGGATATCAAGGTTTCTTTGTCGTTTATTATTACATTATGAGTGGAAGTACACCTGATAATCTTACTGTTGTTGACTCTGTTTTATATAGTACATTTAATTATGTACAGATGAATCCAAACGAAGATGGCACTTATTACAGAATTAAAGTAAGAAGAATTGACGGTTGTTCCCCGGGTGATGGTGAATATTATGACGAAGCATATTCAAATATTGTGTATTGTGATAATATTTCCGGCATAGTTAATACTGTTATAAATAATCCAGAAGTTTACCCTAATCCTTTCAACAATGAAATAAATATAAATTTCATGCTGAATATAGCAGGTGATGTTAAATATTCTGTAATAAACATGCTTGGCCAAACAGTATATGATGAAACTATCTATAACGCAGGCTTAGGAAATCAAACAATAACAATAAATCCAGATTTAGACGCTGGCATTTATATTCTAAAATTAGGTTTTGGAAATGAACTTTACAACTTCAGAATTGTAAAAAATTAAACTAAAATTTAATTGATGCGATACAAAACTGAATTGTGTTACAAAGGCACAAATTATAGCGGATGGCAAAAACAGCCTAATGCAAATACAATTCAGCAAACTATTGAAGAAAGTATAAACCTGATTTTTAAAGATAATATTGAATTAACTGGTTGTGGACGCACAGATGCAGGTGTACATGCTAAATTTTATGTTGCGCATTTCGATTCTGAAAATATCTATAACCTCTCATCTGTAAAAAAACTAAACAAATATCTGCCTGAAGATATTTCTATTTTTAATATAAAGCCCATTAACGAAGATTTTCATGCTAGATTTTCGGCTATTAGCAGAACATATGAATATTTGATAAGCACACAAAAAAATCCATTTTTAAATGGGCTTTCGATGCAATATTCCAATCCATTAAAGATTGACTTAATGAATGAAGCATTATCAAAATTATACGATTATACCGATTTCACAAGTTTTAGCAAACTACACACAGATGTAAAAACCAATAATTGTAAAATAATTAATGCAGATATAAGACAAGAACAAGACAAAATCATTATTTCTTTAACCGCTGACAGATTTCTTAGAAATATGGTTAGAGCAATAATAGGAACTTTGATAAAAGTGGGTAGAGAAAAAATAAGTGTGTCCGAGTTTTGTGAAATAATTGAATCACGAGATCGTGGTAATGCAGGGCAGTCGGTGTCGGCAGATGGTTTGTTTTTAGTAAATATAGAGTATTAATCTTTGTTGATTTTATAATTTACAGGTATTTCAACAAAGAAAGTAGTTCCAACACCAATCTCTGATTCAACTCTAATATTCCCTTTCAACAATTCTGTATTTTCTTTTGCAATACAAAGGCCTAGTCCCAAACCTCCGTATTTAGCAGATATTTGATCATGTCCCTGACTAAATCGTGAAAATATTTTTTCGTAGTTTTCTTCTGCTATACCAATACCAGAATCTTTGACAAAAAAACAAATATTCTCATTAGTAGATTTATAACAACCAAATTCAACATAACCTTTTTCAGTAAACTTCAATGCGTTCTCTATCAGATTGCTCAATATTTTATTTAACTTGTGCAAGTCTGATACAATAAATATCTTTTCTTTAGGAGGACTCAATTTTATATCTACTTTTAAATGTCTATCAACAGTGAAAATTAAGAACAAATCATTTAAAAATATCTCTACATCAATTTTCTCAATATTCATAGTAATCTGACGAGTTTCAAGAAAAGATATTTCAAGTATATCATCAATAACCTTTTGTAAGGACTCTCCGCTATGAATTACGATATCGGCAAACTGCTTTCTCTTTTCATCTGTAATATCCTCTTTTTTATACAACTTAGAGAATCCAATTATAGCATTTAGTGGAGTTCGTACTTCATGAGACATATTATGGAGAAATTCATTCTTTAAACTATTACTTTCCTCAGCTTTTAATTTTGCAAGTATTAATTCCTTTTGATGTTCTTCTTGTTGATCAAGTAATTCTTTCAATTTTTTATTAGACTTTTCAAGCGATAAATTGTTTCGATGCTCAATTTCTATTTTTTGTATGAGTTTTTGTTGAATAATATTATAAGCCACAAGAAACATAAAGCTTAAAAAGGAAAACACAGCAATTGACATAGCCCATGATGATGGATTTGTAAGAGCGTCAGTAATTTTAATATTCAACAGCCAAATGCCCTTAACATATAGGATTGCTGAAATAATCGAAATTAAAATGCAAATGAAGATATTAAAAATTGCTTGTTTTGTGTTAAGAAAAGCCACTGAAAAAGTAACGGCACTAAGACCCAACATATAAGCGGCACCAGTATAACCGGCAATATAAAAGTTATAAAGAGCCATTAATATCACTGAGTAAATTAAAGTATATGCTCTAAATAAATATTTATATCTCCTATAAAAAAGAATAATGCTAATAATTGGAATAAATAGAAATAGATTAATAAATCCCGCTAAAGTAAACTCAAGTCCGTAAGCAAAATAAACATTATATAGAATCACTGGTATTCCACAAATACTACTAAACAGCATTACCTTGTAGAGCATATAATCTTTAATCTCGCCGATTTCGCCTGTTTTGATAATATCTTTCTCTGTGAGCAGTCTCATATTATTCTTTAATTAGAACTAAATATTGCCATGGATTAAGATTCAGATTTTTAAAATTCTCGTATGAATATTTTTTATCTGTAAAGTAATCTGTATAAACGGCATTCTTATCTTTAATCTTAATCTCAACTTTTGCATCTTTATCTGATAAATTAAAAACGGCCATTATTTCATTTTCCGATTTTTTTCTTACAAAGGCAAAGACCGGTGATTTTTTCTTGCTATGTATGATTTTAAAATCGCCTCCATAAATCCCATTCCATAAGGATATATTATCCTTTTTTAATTTATTAAGTTTTGTATAAAAATCCTGATATTTATAATCGCCCCAAATAATTGTATCCTTATCAAAGAACTTTAGTCTTTTGTCAAAGCCCGCCTCCTGACCTGAGTACAGCAGTGGCATACCTGGCAAAGTATAGCACAGGACTGAAAAACAAAGTGCGCCTTCGCCATAACGCTCAAATTCTGTCCCATTCCAAGAATTTTCATCATGATTTGTAGTAAATCTCATTTTGATACTTCCTTCCGGAAAATTCTTTGCCTCCCACTTCATTATTGTATCTATTTCGGTAACAGGTTTTTCTCCTTTGGCTATCTGATTCATCCCGTGCAACAACCACCATGAATATGACATGTCAAAAGCAGAAATATGGTGCTCGGGTTGCTCCGCTTCTGCCAGCATAAATACAGGTTTTATTTTATCAAGTTCTTCTCTGGCTTCATTCCAAAAATCGGTAGGAACCATTTCAGCCACATCGCATCTAAATCCGTCAATGTCTGTCTCCTCAATCCAATATTTCATATCTTCAATCATTGCCAGTCGCATTTCTTTGTTATCATAATTCAAATCAACAACATCAGCCCAATCTTCAACGGGTGGAATATTGTTACCTAAAGAATCTTTTGTATAGAAGTCGGGGTGTTCACTCATCCAAACATGGTCCCAAGCTGTGTGATTTGCAACCCAATCTAGAATAACATACATACCATTTTCATGAGCTGTTTCAACAAGATTTTTAAAATCCTCCAATTTGCCAAATTCGGGGTTAACTAACCTATAATCCTTTATTGAATAATAAGATCCCATACTGCCTTTTCGATTTAAAACTCCTATCTCCTGAATTGGCATAATCCACAAAATATCAATCCCCATTTCTTTTAATCTGGGAATATCTTTTGAAAATGCATTTAAAGTACCCTCCGCAGTGTGCTGACGGATATTTACCTCATATATTACAGCATTTTTTACCCATTCTGGAAGCACTTTAGTATAAGTGCTTTCAGCTTTAATATCTTTTCTATTTTCATTTCGGCTTTTACATCCAAACAAACTCAATAAAAATGCAATAATAATCATAAATTTAATTGTTGTTCTCATATCTAAAATTCCTATTCATTATAAATTTTATAAATTTTTAATCAATATTTCGCAACTAATAGGTCGCAATTTTATTTGAACACTAGATTCTGTTTCAATAATTTCAGAATCAAACATCTTTTTAAAACAACTACTGTTTCCAATTACTGATTTAGGAATTAACACATCTTTAATTTTATTAGATTGATTAAAGATTATAAAAGATTCGTGTTCAAAATATTTTCTTTTTATAACAAGTAAATCCTTCTCAGCTTGGACTACTGTTGTGGTACCAAGAAGAAATTCAATATTATTTTTTCTAATATGAATAAGTTTTGAAGTATGGTCAAAAGTCATTTTTTCCAAATCGGAAAGTTGTTCAAATTTCATCATTCTTCTATTATCAGGGTCTCCAACTCCTGGCATGCCAATCTCGTCTCCATAATATATGCAAGGAACACCCGGGATTGACATTATAAATGCTGTCAAATTTACTAGCTTATAATACGACGATTCTTTCTCCACTATAATATCTCTATTCCAACCTGCTTCCTTATCGTCTTCACCTAGATTGACAGATTCATCAGCCATACTTATAAACCTTATCATGTCATGATTACCAGTAATATTCCCCATAAGATTGTGATAGCCGTAGTAATTTAGTGAAGTAATCAAAGATTTTGCAAGAATTTTCATATCACCATCACTATTTGCAAAACAATTCCGTATATCAAAATATAAATTGAAATCGAATTGTGAGTCCATCATTCCTGAACCTATATAATTAGCAATGAGTTCACGATTTCCAAATGTTTCACCTATTTGAAAAATTGATCTGTCTCCAAAATCGGTTTTTATTTTTCTGGTCAGTAATCTCCAAAATGATTCTGGGATATGTTTTGTTGCATCGTGCCTAAAACCGTCTAAATTATACTTTTCCAACCATAACAAGGCAAAATGAGAAATCGTATCAGCAACAACAGGATTATTAAAATCCCAAGATGGCAAAAATGTATCAAACCATGTTGTCAGCCTATGTTCTTCCCAGATTCTTATGTTCTTTCTTCCATCTTCGAGATTAAGTTGTGTAGCCCA
>JAQVEY010000129.1:0-6117 GCA_028697515.1 Bacteroidales bacterium
ATTTTTTGTCGAATATTGTTTTTTCTGGCCAACTTTTTCAAAAATCCTTACTACTGTAATAGTTATTGTGTACAGCTATTTTATGCAGAAATATTTCTCTTTTAATATTCGAAAACCAAAATTAGAGAAAGCCTAATAGTGTAATTTATTGTAATTATTTAGCTGGTAGAAGAAAATTTATAATAATAGTGAGCATTTCCAAAAAGGCATGGTGCAAGGTGCATAGAGCTCTCATTACTGTAAATAAAGATTATTTTTCTTGATTTAAAAATCCATAAAGTCTATTTATAACTTTTATCTCAGGCAAAATACTGTCAATGCCTGAAATAGGTTGACCGTTTTAAGAGATAACATTTAATAACTAAAACGGGAAATTATGGCACAAAGAAGAACTTATCAGATGACGACCTCAGAACGTCAACGAAGAACATTTAGTGAAAGCTTTAAAATAAAAAAAGTTAGGGAAATTGAGACAGGAATAACAAAAGTTTCTGAAATTTGCAAAACATATGAAGTTACTGACAGTTGTGTTTACAAATGGATAAATAAATATGGTATTATGAAAGATAAAAAAGAACGATTTGTTGTAGAGAGTGAGAGTGACACCCAGGAACTTCTCGCACTAAAAAAGAAGGTTGCAGAACTAGAGCGTATTGTAGGGCAAAAGCAATTGCTACTTGACTTTAAAGATAAGATGATAGACATTGCCGAAGAGATGTACGGAGTAGATATAAAAAAAAAGCTTTCAGGTCAACTATCGAATACTACTGGCTCAAAAGGGAAGAAATGAGTATGAGCTTAAATCAGTTATATAGAGTAATCGGGATAAGTAAACAAGCTGTTCACAAGATGCTATATTTAAATCAAAAAAGGAATGATGAGTTTGAGCAGCTAAATCGTTTTATTGAGGAAATAAGAAAAGACCATCCGACAATGAATTTGAGAGATCTTTACTTTAAAATTATGCCAGATTTTATGGGTCGAGATAAGTTTGAGGATTATTGCAAACAGGCTGGATTTATGCTTAAGCATAAGAAAAGGCATTGCGTAACTACTGATAGTAGGGGGGTGAAACGTTTCCCTAATCTTATAAAAGAATTAGACATAATAAAACTGAACCAAGTTTGGCAAAGCGATATAACTTACTACGAAGTGGGTGATAAGTTTTATTACATAACCTTTATCCTTGACTCATACTCTAGAAGGATACTTGGATATAGTGTTTCACCGCGACTATTAACTAGTCATACAACCTTACCAGCACTTAACATGGCAATTAATACCAGATTTAGTTCTGATTTATCCGGTTTGATATTTCATTCTGACGGAGGTGGGCAATATTATGCCAAGGAGTTTCTAAAGATAACCGAAGATTTAGGAATAGTAAATAGCATGTGTAAGCATGCATATGAAAATGGGAAAGCAGAAAGAATAAACGGAGTAATCAAGAATAACTATTTAAGACATAAACATATTGACAGTTTTAAAAAACTGGTTAAAGAGGTTGACCGAGCAGTACAGTTGTATAACTATGAGAAGCCTCATATTGCGTTGGAAAGAAAAAGTCCGATTCAATTTGAAAACAATTTATTATCTTTGGAACGGCAAAAAACTGCGAAGATGACAAAGTCATTCGATGCAAAAACAAACAAAACTCTGTTTTCTGAGGGCATTGAGCCCTCAGAAAAACAGGGCAAAAAAACTGCTCAGAATCAAAATGTATTCTTTGCAAATTTGATTGAAAGTTGAGAAATAATGGTCAACCATATTCAGGCATTAACAATTAACATACCCTGTGCTCCATGCTCTATGCCCCATGCTTTTTAACTGTCGCTAGCGCAAAAATTGAGTATTTAATTAAACACCCACCTAAATAAATACGAATAGTATTAGTTTATATTTCATTGTATCAAATTGCTTTTATATAAAAACAGATATAATGTCTCCTTTTCACTAATTTATGCAAGTTACAAATAATCTTATTAAAATATGAAAATATTTAAAATATTTATTATTCTAAGAAGTGACTAAAGTAAAATTCATTAAATTTGTAAAAATGCACTTTTCATGAGAAAAATTGTTTTACTGTTTTTGATTGTTTCTGTTTGTTCAAACTTTAATATTGCAAAAACTCAGGATAATATTGAATTATTCGCTGAAATTGGAACAGAGTGGAGTATAGGAAATTTTAGCCCACATCCAACTCTTCCCCGTGAAATGATATTTATGAAGCTTACTGGGGATACAATTATAAATGATATTATATATTATACTGTGTATGAAAATGATTATCATTTTAGTGATGAAGATAAAGGTGAATTAGCAGCATTTGTTAGACTATCAGATTATAAATTATATCTTAGAACCTTATCAGGTTTGGAATGGAAAGTCTTCGATTATAGTTTGGAATATGAAGACTATGCTTATCTTAGTATATATGATGGGACCAGTATTACTGTAGAGGTATGTGGTTACAATACTGTAAACATTTTTGGTCATCAAAGAAAGAAATGGGAATTATGCAGAATTGACGAAGATTATAGTGGACAATGTTCGTGGATTGAAGGAATAGGACCTTCGTCAGGTATTTTATATGCAAATTTTCCTATGTTAGACTTATGTGGTGCTAATTACTGTTTGATATGTGCTCATTTAGATGGAGAATTGATATATCAAAATCCTGATTATAATTTCTGTGAATTTTTTGTTCCATCATTTTGGGATAGATTTTCTTTTATTGGACGAAAAAATAATTCATGGAGTATTGGTGTTTTAGATAATGACCTGAATTTGTTATATACAGATAGTGCTTATGTACTGTACAATACTTTTAATGAGTATGACCCCAATTCGTATTATTATGATTATTATTATTGGGTGATATCCACCAAAATATATAACTTAGAAATGGATTCTTGTGTAAATGATTTTTTTTATGCAAAAATTTATGCAGACAGTTTATTGTACGTTAAGAACAGACAAAATGAGGAACACGTAATTTTTGATTTTACTGCTCAGGAAGGAGATACTCTCGATTTATGGTCATATGATTTTTATACTGATACTTTTTATCCAATAACTGGATGGATTGAAAATACTGATTCTGTTTTTACTTCTGATGGTACGAGGAAATCATGGCAATTGACCAATAATTATGGGTCAACAACATATATTAAAGGATTGGGTAATGATGAAGGCTTATTGAGAATGAATTTTGCTCTAACAGGAATTGATACATCAAAGACGGTGCTAATTTGTACGTTTTATAATAATACACAGATATATCAAAATCCTGATTATGATACTTGTTCAAAGCTTCCATCCAATCAAAATATTAACGATTGGGATAAATTATCAAATATTTGTCAAGTATATCCAAACCCAACCAATAATATTGTTTATGTTGAAACGATGTCACCTAATTTTGTTGTAGAAATTTATAATATGTTAGGAGACAAGATTTATAATGATGTATGTTTAGACACAAAAGACTATCATATTGATATGAAATCTTTTCCTGTTGGAATTTATATGATTAAAGTTTCTTTTGAGGATAAAATTATTTCTCAGAAAATTGTTAAAAAGTAAGTGGTTAGAAGAAATAGTCTTTTCATTTTCTTTAACAAACATTATAAGATAATTAACACAATAGTATTATTCTCCATTATATCTTTGAGAAAACAAAAAACCAAATTATGAAAAAGCTATTCTTTTTTGTATTAATCATGTCAAGCATTGGAATTTTTGCTCAAGACAGTGATTTATGTTATAATGTAATAAGCGAGTTATCGCAGAAAAAATATCATGGCAGAGGATATTATAAAGATGGGGATATAAAAGCAGCAGATTTTATCAGAAAGCAATATGAAAAAATAGGTTTGGAGCCTTTGACTGATAATTATTTACAAGAGTTTTCATTTCCGGTAAATACTTTTCACGGGAAAGCTATTATGTCTGTCGATGGTTTAGAACTGCAAGCAGGAAAAGATTTTGTCATGCGTGAGTATTCATCAGGAATAAAAGGCGAATACAGTTTATACTATGTTGATACAACAAATTTTGACTTAGAAAAAGTGCTGGCAGATTTGGAAAAGACTGAGAATAAAAACAGTTTGATAGTAATTGACTTTATGTTTTTTCACCATAATGCAAAAGAATTGGCACAGTTCTACAAATCAGATCGCCCTGGTTTTATTATGATATGGGACACTCCACTTAAGTTTTATAAAGCATACAGCTCTTTTACTGTTAATTGTGCTGAAATTTGGGTTAGCCCCGATTTTCCTAGTAATGCAAAAACTGTTAAGTTAAATATAGAAAACAAAATGATAGAAGAGCATAATACAGCAAATGTTATTGGTTATATCGAAGGCAAAACTCAGCCCGATTCTTTATTTTTATTTACTGCTCATTATGACCATCTAGGAGTGTTTGGGAAAAAGGTCTATTTCCCAGGAGCTAATGATAATGCAAGTGGTGTGGCAATGCTGATAGCTTTGGCAGAGCATTATGCAAAACCCGAAAATAAGCCGGAATGTTCTATTCTATTTATTGCAACAGCAGGAGAGGAGACAGGTCTTCGAGGGGCTTATCAATACGTTGAAAATCCATTGATACCACTCGAACAGATAAAATATGTTATTAATTGTGACATGATTGCAGATAATTCAGAAGATATTTATGTCGAAATAAGTGAATCAGGCGAGAGAGGACTTGATTTATTTAATGAGATTAATAGCAAAAATTCATACTTCACGAAATTGGATTTAGGAGAATTGGCAGGAAACAGCGATCATTTCCCTTTTGCCGAAAAGAACATTCCTGCAATATTTTTCATGATGGAAGGAGATGCATTTGCAATTTACCACACTCCGCAAGATAATAATGATAATATCTATCTTGAAAACTTTCCGAAATTGTACAAAATGATATCAGAGTTTGTGGAAACTTATTGATAAAGCAACGCAATTTATTTCTTTATTCTAGAAATGTCCTTACTATCCGAAATTTAGTAATTAAGTTATTATATTGGATGTCTTTTGCTGTGGGGTATAAATTTTTTTATAATGCTTAAAATAAATATCTTCATATTTACTGCCATTGATGTATAGATCTGAAATGATTTTAATTGCAGTGTGGGTAGGCCATGGAAAAACGGCGAGCCAGACTTGGGGGTGAAAATTAAAATAGCAAGAATTGTGTCTAGCCGTCACACAGTGACGTTCCTAAAACAAAGTTAATAAGGACAAGGATAGGAAACTTTGTTTTAGGCGAGGTAGACATACAATTCTGCTGTTTTAATTGAGGCGGGTTGAAGCATCGTTTTTCCTAGCCTTTTTGTTTCTTTTGGGCAATGACAAAAGAAAAAGGATATATAGAATAGTTTATATAAGGTTTTCAATATGTGATAAAGAGTAAACAAGCGTTATTGGAACCTTCAAATTTATAAATAGTATCAAATTTCGCAATGGTTTTAGAGTGTGTCCAGAAAAAGTGCGGAAAATAGGTAAACTTCCCAAAACTGTATAAATTGATTTCAAAATTTATTAAAACTTATTGATAAAGCAACTCAATTTATTTCTTTATTCCTAGAAATGTCCTTACTATCCGAAATCCAGTAACATTATCTCTATAATTTCTATCAACTGTTTTTGACGCTTCATCAGGACTCGTGTTGAGCCATGAGTAAGTCATTATTTTTGCAGTTTCGTAATCATTTGTACTTACTAATTCCGCTGCATTGCCATACAAATTATAAAGGCCAAAAAGATTAGGCTTTCCGCTTTTTACTTTTTGTGGTCGAATTGGTGATAAACCTTGGATGTTGTTCCCTGTTCCTGAATATGCTACATATGCCCATTCAATCTCAAGAGCTAACCTGTATACGACCAAATATTCCTTATTTTTGTTCTTTTCGTTTTCTTTTTTGCTTCTCCACCAGCAATAATACATAGCTGAAGTGTAATTGACACCGGTTACGGGATAATTATCAAAGGCTTTGTCAGTAAAATAGTTTTCAAACTCAGGATTGTCTTTCCAGACTGAAATGTCTATAAGATTATCAAATATTTCGGAATACTTTATGTTTATAATTTTGTAATTACCCTCTTTGTCTTT
>JAQVEY010000129.1:6127-6880 GCA_028697515.1 Bacteroidales bacterium
GCTTGAGTCAGGATTAGCTTTAATATCTTCGTAAAATTCGCGAAATTCTTTGTTGGTAATTTCATTACTCATCCAAAAACCCATAATTGATTTGGTTTCGAGACCTTCGCCGTTGTTATATGAACATTGACCCGGCGGGATGAATTTCATTCCTTTGGGAGATTTTGCTGTGTAGGGTTTTGTTGTTGTTGTTGTTGTTGTTTCTTTTTGTGAGAATCCGTGAATTGACAAAATCAATAATAAAAGAAGTATCTTAAAGAATTCCATAACGAATACTATTAGTTTTACAGGTAACAAAAATAGCATAAATATATTATTGCAAAACTAATAAAATATATAATTGTATTCAACGTATGTTTTAATTTGTCATAAACCCAAAGCTTGATTTGCGACTAATTTATGTCGAATAATTTTAATATTTCACAAAACTTTTTACTGTTGTTTTATTTGAATCATAGGCAGATGCTCTGACAAAATATACGCCGGGAGTTAATTTGCTTATATCAATATCAAGAGCGTTATTTATAAGATATTTAGTATCTTTTAGTTGCGAAGTGAAGATGATTTTTCCCATCTCATCGTATATACAAATATTTGAAAATTCCGAATATTCATCATTAATAAGTACGGAAATATAATCATTTGTTGGATTAGGATATATCTCTAAAATTGAGCTACTGTTATACGAAGAATTAACATTAGATATTAAATCATCTTCAAAAATAAATAATCCGTTTTGGGTTCCTAAAAAAG
>JAQVEY010000130.1 GCA_028697515.1 Bacteroidales bacterium
CTTTTCTTGCTTCTACGATGATTTCAACATCTTTATCTTTTTTAAATTCTTCAGCTATTTCTGATAACTTCTGTTTTGCGGCATCAAGTTGTGATGATTTTGAAACAATGTGTATTAAATGAATAGGGCTTTTGGCTTGTTTGCCTACCATATAAGCATGTTCCATTGCATAATCACCTACCTGAGTAAAATCGTGAGGGACTAGAATACTTTTTTTCATAAAATTCTCATTAGGTTAGTAAAATTTATTATACGCTCTAATAAACGAAATATGTTAATAAAAGGTTGCTACAATTATTAAAATAATTTAAAACTATGTAAAAAAACTAAATTAATTCTATAAAACATGTCATAATATATAAATTTTATCAATAATCGTCTGTTGAAAACATAAACGAAGAAAAATGAAATAAAGTAGATAATTAGTTTTAATCTGGGATTTGAATGTCTTTGACTAAAATTTGCAAAAATGACTGATTCATAAAATTGTTCTCGAATATTTGATAACAAAGGTCGAAAGCATTGTATTCTTTTATGTATTCATAATAGCTTCCAAAATTAAAACCTATGCCTTCAATACATCGGTTATCTCCAAGCTGTTGTACAATTTTTAATTTGAGATGATCTCCTTCTTTTCCAACTTTTTTTACGCTTCCGTTGTCAAAAACTTTTCGTGATACGAAGGTAGGTGTCATATTTTCGGGGCCAAAAGGGGCAAATTGTTTCAAGATTCTGTAAAATTTTGGAGTAATATCCTTGATTTCGATTTCTAAATCAGCGTTTATAACCGGAATTCTTTGTTCTTCAGTAATAGTGGATTTTACATAGTCTTCGAATCTTTGGGTAAAACTATCAAGATTTTCCATTTTGAGCGTTAAACCGGCAGCATACATATGTCCTCCAAAATTTTCCAGCAAATCGCTACAAGACTCAATTGCGTTGTATAGATTATATCCAGGAACTGACCTTGCCGAACCTGTTATCATTCCATCAGATTTAGTAAATACAACTGTTGGACGATAATAAGTTTCAGTTAGTCTTGAGGCGACAATACCAATTACTCCCTTATGCCATGTTTCAGAATAAAGTACAGTTGTATAAGCATTTTTTGAAATCTCCGATAAGTCAATCATCTTTAGAGCTTGTTCAGTAATATCATGATCAAGTTCTTTACGACTTATATTTATTGTATTTATTTCAGCACCAATTATTTCAGCACTAGCTTCATTCTCGGAAATTAAAAGCTCTACTGCTCGTTTGCCCGATTCCATTCTGCCTGCAGCGTTTATTCTTGGACCAATCTTAAAAACAATATCATTTATTTGTATTTCTTTATCTAACAAACCAGTTATGGTAATTATACTTTTTAATCCGGGTAAGGGGTCTGAATTTAATTTTTGAAGACCATAATATGAAAGTATTCTATTCTCACCTGTAACAGGAACAATGTCAGAACCAATGCTAACAACAACTAAATCTAGATATTGTGACAGATTTGAAGGGTCATCCCCAATGCTTTGACAATATGCCTGCATAAACTTATAGGCAACTCCGCAACCCGAAAGTTCCTTGTATGGATATGGGCAATCAGTACGTTTAGGGTCTAATACAGCGTATGCTTCAGGTAATTCGGCACCAGGGTTGTGATGATCACAAATAATTAAGTCTATTTGCTTCTCTTTGGCATATTTAGTTTTTTCTAATGCTTTTATCCCACAATCAACAGTAATTATTAAACTACAATTATTGTCAACAGCATAGTCAATACCCTGAAAAGAAACACCATAACCTTCATGATACCTGTTTGGAACATAAAAACTTATTTTTTGATGTATTCTTTTCAGATACATATAAATTACAGAAATTGCAGTCGTCCCATCTACATCATAATCTCCGTATATTAAAATATGTTCATCATTATTAATAGCTTGTTTGAGCCTATTAACAGCTTTGTCCATATCCTTCATTAAAAATGGGTCATGAAGATCGCTTAATTCAGGCCGGAAAAAAATACGGGCTTCCTCATATGTTTCAATATTCCTTTGAACAAGTAGATTTGCAATTTTAAAGTCAACTTTTAGATCTGATGATAGCTTTTCAACCTTTTCAAAATCCCCATCGTTCTTAACTATCCATCGTTTTTTCATATCCTGCTAAAAGTATTATGTTAGTTCACAATATTACAATTTTTTTTTGTTTTATAAAATATTTATCTGAAAAACTCTTATAAAAAAGCTGTAAGTGCTATTATTACTGGTTTATAATTGATTTTAGAATTTGATTACCAGCTTTAAAACGTTTAATTATTTTATTTTTAGGTCCAATAATGCTTTTTTTTACATTTAAAGGTCTTTTATTATCTTTGCAAAAAATTGAATATTATGGATTATATTGGATTGAGTGAACAGGAGATTATCAGAAGAGAAGCTTTGAAAGAATTACAAACTTTAGGAATAAATCCTTATCCCGCAGCAGAGTATCCTGTAAATATTTTCAGCAAAGATATATTGGACAGATTTGATGACAATAATATGCCTGAAGATTTGTTAAATGTCTGTTTGGCTGGCCGTATTATGACGCGAAGGATTATGGGGAATGCATCTTTTGCAGAATTACAGGATAATAAAGGTCGAATACAGCTTTATTTTAGAAGAGATGATATTTGTACAGGAGAAGACAAAACTATGTATAATACTGTCTTTAAAAGGCTTTTGGACATAGGAGATATTATTGGAGTTACAGGATATGCTTTCAGAACTCAGATGGGAGAAATTTCTGTTCATGTTAAAGAATTTACAGTTTTAAGTAAATCCATTCATCCATTACCAATTGTTAAGGAAAAAGACGGAGTAATATACGATGCTTTCAGCGATCCTGAGCAAAGATATAGAAATCGTTCATTGGATTTAATTGTTAATCCTCAAGTAAAAAGTGCATTTATAAATCGCACAAGACTTACAAATTCAATGCGTTCATTTCTAAACGATAAAGGATATCTTGAAGTAGAAACTCCAATTTTACAACCATTATATGGCGGAGCAGCAGCACGTCCTTTTAAAACACATCATAATACATTAAATCAAACACTTTATCTTAGGATTGCAAATGAATTATATCTTAAAAGACTTATTGTTGGTGGATTTGACGGAGTGTATGAATTTGCGAAAGATTTTAGAAATGAAGGAATGGATAGGTTCCATAATCCAGAATTTACTCAGATGGAGTTGTATGTTGCCTATAAGGATTATAACTGGATGATGAATCTAGTAGAGGAGATGGTTGAACGCATTTCAATAGATTTGCATGGAGATACAAAGGTACAGCTTGGCGAAAATGTCATTGATTTTAAACGTCCTTGGAAAAGATATACAATGTATGAAGCCATCCAAAAATTTACAGGAATAGACATATCTAATTTATCCGAAAGCGAATTGCGTCAGGAAGCTAGAAATCTGAAGGTTGAAATAGATGATTCTATGGGAAAGGGCAAAATTATTGATGAAATTTTTGGTACATATTGTGAAAAAGAATTGATACAGCCTACTTTTATTAC
This sequence comes from Bacteroidales bacterium, assembly GCA_028697515.1. Lineage (GTDB taxonomy): Bacteria > Bacteroidota > Bacteroidia > Bacteroidales > ML635J-15 > Bact-19. The sequence continues at coordinate 3,554 of JAQVEY010000130.1, forward strand.
AGATTATCCGATAGAAATGTCGCCATTAGCAAAAAAACACAGAAGTGTTGATGGCTTGGTGGAACGTTTCGAAGCAATCTGTAATGGCAAAGAAATTTGTAATGCATATTCAGAGTTAAACGATCCTATTGATCAGAGAGAGAGATTTGAACAACAGCTTTTATTGGCTAAACGTGGTGATGAAGAAGCTATGATGCTTGATGAAGATTTTCTTAAAGCTATAGAAATTGGTATGCCACCAACAGCAGGATTAGGAATTGGTATTGACAGATTGACAATGATAATGACGAATTCAACATCAATACAGGATGTGATTTTCTTTCCTCAAATGAGACCTGAAAAGAAGGCAGAAACATTTGACGAGTCTGTGTTTACAGAACTTGGTATTGAAGAAGTTTGGGCGAAAATTCTTTTTAAAGCAGGATATACATCAGTTAAAATGCTTAAAGAAGCTAATCCAGGCAAATTGCATCAGATTCTTTGCGGATGGAACAAAAAAAATAAATTAGGATTGCAAAACCCAACGCCCGATCAGGTATCAGGTTGGATAAACTCTTAATGACAGAATTAAAACGAATAGCGATTCTTATTATTACACTTCTGATTTTTTCAGGGAGTGCAAATGCTACCGCCAATAAAATCAAATCAGTAGAAATTGATTATGGCTTTACTATTATCGAAGGTATTCCGGTTAAGATTAGCCTTGCGGTTCTGGATAGTGAAGGAGAAATAATCGATATTAATTGCAATTCAATTGTTAAAATTAATAAAGAAAGATTGGATGTTACTTTTAATAATGGAAGAACTAGTTTTGAATATGTATTTCATGAAAAGTCGGATATTATAATTGAATGTGATGAAATCGTATCAACTAAAATAGTAAATCCTATTCCATTATGGTTTTCGATAATTCCTCCATTAATAGCTATTCTATGCGCTCTTATATTTAAGGAAGTATTTTCAGCATTATTTCTAGGTATTTTTAGTGGAACATTTATTATCTGGATTTATTCTGGAGTAGGAGTGTTCAGCTCATTTTTTAAAGCTATATTTACTGTATTTGACAGATATGTGGTTGCTGCCTTGTCTGAGTCAACACATGTGTCCATAATCGTTTTTTCAATGCTAATTGGTGGTACTGTTCATATAATCACCAAAAACGGAGGAATGCAAGGAATAATTAATTTTCTTTCAAAATATGCCAGAAGTCAGAGGTCGGGTCAATTGGTAACTTTTTTATTGGGAATCCTGATATTCTTTGATGATTATGCCAATACATTAGTCGTTGGTAACACAATGAGACCGGTAACTGATAAGTTAAAAATATCACGCGAAAAATTAGCTTATATAGTTGATAGTACTGCAGCCCCTGTGGCTTCTATTGCATTTGTTACTACATGGATTGGAGCTGAATTAAGTTATATACAGTCATCGCTATTAGACCTAAACCTTGATGTTAGTGCTTATAATGTTTTCTTTTCAAGTTTGAAATATTCATTTTATCCGATTATCACTCTTGTGTTTGTTTTTATGCTTATATACATGCGAAGAGATTATGGCTCAATGCATAAAGCTGAATTACGTGCACGACAGAAGGGTGTAACAGCTTCGGATCAGGATCAGAAAATCCAATGTGAATTAAACGAATTTAAAGTTTCTGAAAAAACAAAAGCTAGGGCTTTTAATGCCCTTATACCTGTTGGGATTATTGTACTTGGAACAATTGCAGGACTTTTTTACACAGGTTGGGATGCTAAGATTTGGAATGACAATTCGATAGGCTTTTTAACTAAGCTTTCAGCAATAATTGGTAAATCCGACTCATATAAGGCCTTAATTTGGGCTTCGTCTGGAGGCTTGATTGTAGCATTTATACTAACTGTTGCCCAAAAAATACTTGATATGAAAGAAGTAGCGGAGAGTATGCTAAATGGATTTAAATCAATGTTAACGGCTATTCTTATCTTGACTCTTGCATGGTCTTTGGCAGGTCTGATCTCAGATTTGCATACTTCTAGTTTTATTACCCAGGTAATAAGTACAACAAGTATTAGTACAGGATGGTTACCATTAATTACATTTATTGTATCAGGACTAATTGCTTTTAGTACAGGTTCATCTTGGGGTACTATGGCGATAATGTATCCACTTATATTACCCGCAACATGGCTTTTATGTCAGCAATCAGGTTTGGATCACGAAGCTTCTTTGGCAGTATTTTCTCATGTTGCATCAACTGTTATTGCCGGTTCGGTTTTTGGCGATCATTGTTCACCTATATCCGATACAACAATTTTAAGCTCATTAGCTTCGTCGTGTAATCATATTCAACATGTGAGAACACAATTGCCTTACGCCTTATCTGTTGCTCTGATTTGTCTTATCTTCGGTACTCTTCCTGTGGCATTAGGCATTCCTGTATGGCTTATATTTCCTATATTGATATTTGTTGTTTGGTTGACTATTAGGTTTCTTGGGAAAAAGTACGATATTAACTGATTAAAATATGATTTTTAAAATACTAATACCCGTTATAATAATTCTCGTTTTAGTCGTTTTGGGACTGGGAATAGGTATTTTCTTTTCAAAAAAGAAAAAATTCCCTGAGGGTTCTATTAGCAAAAATAAAGATATGCAAAAATTGAATATTACTTGTGCTAAACATGACGAGTTGCACTTGTGCGGAAAAGAGGGGGGATGCTGTGGTGGAAATATAGATCAATAAAATCTAACAGCTAGTATAAATCTTTATAAATCTGTACTAACTTATCTTTTTCATTTTCCCAGTTTAATATGTCTGCTGCTTTTGTACAGTTATTATGATAATTTTCAAGCCTTTCCTTGTCGTTTAATAAGCCAACAATAAGCTCTTTTAATTTGTCAGATTCTGAAATACTTGTTGATACTCCTGTCGAGTATGTGTCAATTATTTTCACCATTTCTTGCAATTCTGAACAAATTACAGGAACCCCTGCCTGTATGTAATCAAATATCTTATTGGGAAGAGCATATTTATAGTTTAAACTGTTCCCCTGCTCAAGTGAAAAGCCGATTTTTGCCGTTTGGGTTAATTGATGAAGAGCTTCAAAATCAAGTACTCCCATAAAAATGACTTTATTCTGAAGATTTAATTCTTCAGTCATCTTTTTAAGTTGCTCCTCCAAATTTCCTTTTCCGGCTATATGTAATTTGCAATTTTCTATTCCCGATACAGCTTCAATCATCAATTCTACGCCTCTATCTTTGTTAATAGCACCTTGATATACCAAAAT
>JAQVEY010000131.1 GCA_028697515.1 Bacteroidales bacterium
GATCAAGCAGAAGATTTTGCAGCAGAATGTCTAAATTTAGGTCTTTTTCTTAAGTCTAAGTTAACGATTATTCCCAAAATAGGAATGAAACCAGTTCGTGTAATAATTGAAATGTCTAAATTGAAAGCCGTTATAAAAACAAATGATTTAATTATTGAAAACAATCAAAGACACGATTATACTGAAGAGTATAAAGACCTAACACGTGATTATTACCTGAAATTCTAAAAAGTACCTAGTTTAAGAGAAACGAAAATTCCGGGTGAGCAAAAAGACGAAGCAGTATAGTAAACTGGTGGTTCTGGAAATAAACTATAATGATATTCTACTCCGGCACTTATTCTAAAAACATCAGTTACATTATATTCCATTGCTAAGGATGGTGTAAAACCGTAGAACATTCCGTTATCTATCTGAATCCAGTTTACATTTATCAGTCTAGTATTTCCAATACTAAATTTCATTTCGGCTAAACCATGCAGAGCATTATCTTTAAAAAATGGATATCCAAGCCAAATTCCTCCATAACTGCAACCCAATTTATAGGTTATATTCAGTGTGTCATTGTTGCTAAAGGAGTTTGTAAGACCATTAAAAAATACACCAATACGAAAATCTTTAACAATAAATCCGCCTCCGCCTCCGCTATATACAGCCATTCTGCCATCAAGTGTCCTGAAACTGACCATAATTGATCCGAATCCTCCTCCGTCAGAATTCTCTTCAAAATCTCCAACCTGTGCTGAGGCTAAAAATGAACCGGTAATTAAGAATATTATAAAAATAATTTTTTTCATTTGTCTGTTTTATGTAAACAAAAAATTTATCGTAAAAATACAAATTTTAATTTAGTTTAAAATAAATCATCACAATTTTATTCTATTCGTTTTAAATAAATATATTTGGCAATAAATTGTCAGTTATGAAAACAATCTTTTCCTTAGTTTTATTGTGTTTATGTGGGTTTTTATATGCTCAATCAGTCATCAGTCCTCTTCTTAATTCAAAACTGAGTGAAGACAACAAAGAAGAAATTTATTTAAACATCAACTTGTATTTTAGTTCATATTACGATATTTTCGATTTAGCTAAAGAATTGGATAGTAGAAACGCATCGTTTCATGAAAGAAATGTTGAAGTGGTCAATTTACTAAAGACAAATTCTGAAATATCTCAAGCTGCTTTTATTCCGATTATAGAGGAGATATTAAAATCTGATAAAAAGGCAGTATCTGATATTAAGTTCTTTTGGGGAGTCAATATGGTTAACATAAATATTAAGAAGAACTTAGTATATCAATTGGCAGAAATTAGAGATGTTAAATATATTGATTTTAACACACCAAGATACTTTATTATAAGTGAATCAAATCCAACACAATCTGTAGAGAAGATTGTTAATGGAGCAGAACCAGGGTTAAAAACAATTAACGCACACAAATTATGGGAATTAGGCTATACAGGTCGGAATATTTTGTTTTTGAGTATGGACACAGGTGTTTTTCCTGAACATCCTGCAATAAAAGATAATTTTGCCGGTAATTATTTGCCGATTAGTCAGTGTTGGTACGGAATCAGAAGCGAAGAGCCTGCAGATCATGCATCTTCGAGTCATGGTACTCATACAACTGGAACGGCTTTAGGTCTTGATCCTTTAAATAATGACACAATTGGAGTTGCATTTAATGCAATTTGGATAGCGAGCGATCCTGTAGCGAGCACAAATGATGATTTGCTTGATCCTGCAGAATTTATGAATGTTTTTCAGTGGGTGCTCGATCCTGATGGAAATCCTGAAACCTCGGATGATGTTCCTAGAGTTATTAACAACTCTTGGGGATATGACTATACTTTGGCTATGGAATTTGGTGCATGCGATATGGAAGAGGCAGAAATATTTGTTGTCTTAGAAACGGCCGGAATTTGCTCTCCTTTTTCGGCAGGAAATGATGGTCCAGGAGTTTCTACTACAGGCTTTCCCGCTATGAGAGTTTTCAATGAGGTAAATCCTATGGCAGTAGGAGCACTTACGGCTTCAAATACTATTGCATCATTTTCGAGCAGAGGTCCTACACCTTGTGTTGAGTTAGAAGGTCCGTTGCAAATAAAACCCGAAGTTTCAGCACCCGGTGTTAATATACGCTCCTGTTCGGGGATTGATGAGTATTCATATTTGCAAGGAACATCAATGGCTTGTCCTCATGTTTCGGGAGCATTACTGCTTTTGTCAGAAGCTTTTCCTATGGCTTCTGCATTTGAACTCAAATATGCATTGTATTATACTGCTATTGATATGGGCGATGAAGGAGAGGATAATATTTATGGTCGCGGATTAATTGATGTATTTGCTGCATACGAGTATCTATCTCAGACATATACTGCGGTTCCACCTATTACAAATGAATATGATCTGAAAATAAGTCTTTTAAGTCCTTCTGATGATTTTATGTGTCTTGAGGATAGTAACCCATCATTGCAAATAATGGTTGAAAATTTAGGACAAAATCCAGTAGATACTTTTGATATCAAGATTTATGTAAATGACTTACTAGTTTGCGACAGTTTAATTGAAATAATAATTCAACCAGGTGAAGAGTTTCTATTCAATTCAGAATCATATAGTCTTTCAACAGCTAAAAACTATATTCATGCTATTGTTAAATCATATCATGATTATAATGAATATGATAAATACAATAATGGGGTAAATAGAAAGATTTATGTTTTAGGAGAAACTGAATTTCCATATTTAGAAAATTTCGAATTAGTTAATGAAGATTTATCAAATTCTGATTTGTTCATTTTAAATCCAGACTTTAAAAACACCTGGACTAATTTAAGCTGGGGAAATGAAAGTCAGTATAAAGCAATGGGAGTTAACTTTAATACTTATGGATCGCGTACCTGGGAAGAAGATTATGCAAGCCTGCCTCAAATAAATATTATGGATGATGACAGTATTTTTCTTGTGTTTACTTATGCATATAAAAACAGGCTGGTCCATTATTTCAATGATAGTCTTATTGTTGAGTTAAGTAATGATTGTGGTATTAACTATAATGAAGTATTATTCAGAGATGGTGGACAAACTCTTGCTACAGTTTCGGGAGATGCCATGTCTTCAATTTACATACCTTTGGATGCGTCAGAATTTGATACTGCTTACATTTCTTTAGAAAATTACAGAGCTCAGGATGTGGTGATAAGGTTTAAAACAAAAAATGATCGGGGTTCAGTCGTCTATATTGATCAAATTGAGGTAAAGGATTTGTCAGTTAATAATATTAATGATGACTTTTTGTCTGATAATAATACTCCGCTTATATATCCCAATCCAGCACAAGGTTTTGTAGTAATTGATTGTGAGTATGAGGATGAACAAGTGCTATTCAGTGATATTAGTGGAAAAATAATACTTATCAGAGATTTGAAACGAGGGAAAAATTATATAGAAATATCAGATTATTTGTCGGGTATATATTTTATAAAATTTAAAAATTCTCTAAATAGCTCTAAAATCGTTATTTGTAATGAAAAATAGCTTAATTATTCGTTTTTAGTTTTTTTTTGATATATTTGTTGAAGAATTTAATAAATAACTGCTATGAAAACATTCTCAACAATTTTTGCTGCAATTTTCATTTTGTGTTTAGCCTTTTTATCCTCATGCAATAAACCCGACGAAACAGGTCCTATTATTTATCTTCTAGGAGTAAATAATCAGATTCTGGAATCAAATCAGACAGATACAATATTGTTATTATATACAAAATATGTTGATCCGGGAGTTTTGGTTGAAGACAATGTTAGTGATATTGAAGATGTGATAGTTACTGACGATAGCGAAGATGTTTTGAGTGTTACCAGTGATGGTTATCTTAAAAAAGTAGAAGATGTTAAAATAACATATAAAGCAATAGATGAGGCTCAGAACGAATCAAGCATAGAAAAAAATATTTCGATAAAAAACATTTCGGAACCTTTTGCTGAAACTTATATTACAAATAGAAGTAGTATGTATTTGCCTGCAATAGCTAGTTACAATTCAATTGTAGCTGTTGATAGCCGTATTCCTGGAAGAATTAGTTTTCCAAAGGTATACAACCATGAGGAGAGTAGTCAAAACATATATTTTAGGATTGTTGCCGATTTATATAGTCCCGACCTTTCGACTCAATATTCCTCTGCTATTGCATATATGGGTACAGCAGCTGATAAAGAAACTCCTTATTTCTTAGATATGAGTTATGAAGAAGGAATAAATTCAGCACTGGATTTTGAGTATTTGATGATATCAGCTCAGCCTTTTACAGATAACCTAGGCAATCAATATACAATATCAGGAGTATCTGATCCGACAAATAACGATTTGCCTTATTCCCGTATCGAGTATCTTGATAATTCCAATACTATAAAGAGAATAGTACTGGAATTAAATGTTACAAAAGATGGAGAGTACACTGACAGAGTTACAGAAATTTACACTCCTTTATAAATTTAAATTAGCTTAAAACTATAAATCATTATTGTTTTGTTTCAATAAAAGATATTATATTTGCGTTATAAAAAATATTTTTATATTTTTACATTGATTATTTAAATACTGATTTATGAAAAGGATTGTTAGCATAGTTTTATTGGTAATTGTTTTTGCAACAGTGATATTTACATCTTGTAAGAAAGAAGATGTTATAGGACCAAAAATATATCTGTTAGGATTAGGTGGAGTAATTCTGAAGGATTATGAGGTTGATACAACAGTCTTACTTTTTACAAAATTTGTTGATCCTGGAGTTTTGGTTGAAGATAATGCAACTTTAACAGATTCTATTAAACTTACAGACAATAGTGAAGATGTTTTATTGGTTAATGCAAGTGGATATCTTAGAAGAGCAGAAATTGTAGATTTGATTTATACTGCTAAAGATGAAGCATTGAATACAACAACAAGAACAAGACAAATTACAATTGCAAATATAGCAGACGCTTTTGTAAATACATATACTACAACAAGAACGACTTATTATCTAAATAATGATTCAACATATAATTCAAATGTCGTATCTGATACACGTGTTCCCGGCAGACTAAGATTTCCAAAAGTATATGCGCATACATGGGATGGCTCAAAAACATATTTCAGGATTAATGCAGATTTATTTCATCCCGGTTTATCTCAATCATATTCTGATGATATTGCTTATATGGGGGCTCCTGATGATAGTGAGAGACCATTTTTCTCTGCTATGAGCTATGAACAAGGAATTGATTCAATATTGTGTTTTACATATCTTAAGATTGATGCACAATATTATCAGGATTCTATCGCAGGAGCTTCACATGAGGTGTATATTTCGGGAGTTGAAGATCCAGTAACTCATTATCCTATGTCTCGTATCGAATATTTGTTTGATTCAAAAACGATAAAAAGAATTGTTTTAGAATTGAATGTTACAAAAAATGGTTTAGTTGACAGAGTTACTGAAGTATATACTCCATACTAAAATTAAATTATTATTGTTTTATGATATAGCCGGTTTATGCCGGCTTTTTTATTGTAGTTCAATTTTTCCGCAATAAACAAATGCAGCCGGTCCGGTTAAAATTATGTTTGTGAATATATTATCAAGCTTAATAAAGTCTACCTTTAAAGTACCACCTTTTGCAAGTATTCTGGCGGGAGTTTGATGAGTGTATTTATAGTTGACAGATATTATGGCTGCAGCTACCGCTCCTGTTCCACATGCAAGAGTTTCGTCTTCAACTCCTCTCTCGAAAGTGGCTATGCGTATTGTGTTTTCTTTTATATCAATAAAATTCACATTAGTTCTTAGCGGTGAAAATCTCTGGTCATTTGCCAATCTTAGCCCTTCTGTGCGAACATCAACTAAATCAATGTTATCTACAACTTTCACAAAATGAGGCGAACCTGTATTTAAGAAGAAACCGTCTTCAAATTCTACTATATCTTTCACATCAGTCATAGAAAGCTGAATTTCCTCATCTGATACAAAAGCGGAATGTAGACCGTCAAATGCCGAAAACAGCGTTCTGGGCTTTGCTATATTGTTATCGACCGCATATTTTGCAATGCATCGTCCTCCGTTTCCACACATGCTTGCTTCTTTGCCATTTGAATTATAATATTTCATTGCAAAATCAGCCAGTGGAGAATCGTAAATTGTCATTAGACCATCTGCTCCTACACCAAAACGTCTATCACATAAGAACTTGATTTGTTCTTCTGTTAGTTTTATCTCATTGTTTCGGCAGTCAATAATAATAAAATCGTTACCTGCACCCTGATACTTACTAAATTCAACTATCATATAATCTCAAATATTCAATTATGAAATTTATTGTTATCCTAATTTTCTGTAAAAATAGCAAATTATTATTGGAATATTTCCAAGCTTAAATATCAATTAATAAATAAATCCGATATGATAGAATTTTTTGATTCCTGCATATCGGATATGATTTATAATATTTAATGCTTTTAGATAAACAAATTTACTCCGGCTTGTTCTGCTTTTTCCATATATGTTGCAACGCCACCTATTTCGACACCGTCAATAAGTTCTTCTTTTTTTATTCCCATTAAATCCATGCTCATTTGACAAGCTATAATTTTAACTCCTGCATCTGTAGCGGATTTTATCATTTCTTCAAGAGAGGCAATGTTTTTAGATTTCATGGTTTTCTTAATTAAGCTTCGACCAATTCCCATCATATGCAGCTTAGATAGTTTTAGTTTTTGTGAGTTGCTAGGGAGCATAAGTCCGAACATTTTATCCATAAAT